>JAFPNP010000310.1 GCA_017411125.1 Kiritimatiellia bacterium | reverse complement strand
GTCGTCGGAGAACGCCGCGTCGGTCACTTCCACCTTGATCTCGAAGCGATCGAGTGTGTCGGTGGATTCCAACACGATCTGGTAGTGCGGCGCGACTTCCGGCACGCGGAGCAGCCCGGCTTCAATCTGGCCCGGGAACACGTTGACGCCGTGGATGATGAGCATGTCGTCCGAACGGGCGGATATGCGGTCCATCACGCGCATGGTGCGCCCGCACGGACACTTCTCCGTGCGGAGGCGCGTAAGGTCGCGCGTGCGGTAGCGGATCATCGGCGTTCCGCAGCGAGAAATGGTGGTGAACACGAGCTCGCCGACTTCGCCGTCGGGCAGAGGTTCGAGCGTGTCGGGGTCGATTATCTCGGGGTAGAAATGATCTTCCCAAATATGGAGGCCGGTACGGTGGGGGCAGGCGCCAGCCACGCCCGGCCCGGATATCTCCGTAAGACCGTAGATGTCGTGGGCTGTTATGCCGGTTTCGCGCTCGATCGTCGTGCGCATCTCGTCAGTCCACGGCTCCGCGCCGAAGATGCCGTGGCGGAGCTTCGTGTCGCGGCGGAAGTCGACGCCTTGCTTCTTCGCCTCGTCCATTATGCGCAGAAAATAGGACGGCGTGCAGGCGATCGCGGTCACGCCAAGATCACGCATGAGCATTATCTGGCGCTCCGTGTTGCCGCCGGACGTCGGCAGCACTGCGCATCCCATGCCCTCGCCGCCGTAGTGGAGGCCGAGACCGCCGGTGAACAGCCCGTATCCGTATGAAACCTGCAGCACGTCTCCGGCGCGGATGCCGTACATCGCGAGGCACCGCATGGTGCCGTTCTTCCAGACCTCTATGTCCTGCATCGTGTTGGGAATGCAGATCGGCTTGCCGGTCGTGCCGGAGGAGCAATGGAAACGCACGATCTCGTCCATCGGCGCACCGCGAAGGCCCATGGGATATTCGTCGCGCAGGTCGGTCTTCTTGGAAAAGGGAAGAAGTTTGATGTCCTTGAGCGTCTTGATGTGCTCCGGCCTCACGCCGCGCTCCTCGCAGCGCTTGCGGAAAAGCGGCACGCGCTCGTAGGCGTATTCCACCGTCCATTGCAGACGATGCAGTTGGAGCGCGCGCAGCGGCTCCACTGGCATGTAGTCCATTGCCGACACTGGATGCGTCGGCGAATTGACGTCGTGTGGGAGTTCAGGGTATACCATGCTTGGTCCTTTCGTTGTTCAAGTCAGATGCGGTCGAGGTCGGCGAGCGCGTCGAGAAGCGCGGCCATGTCGGCGTCCGTGCCGACCGATATGCGCAGCCTGTCGCCGGTGCGGGGGCCGGGGAAGTAGCGTACGAAAATGTCGCGTTTGCGGAGTTCCGCGAAAATCTCCGCCGCCGGACGGTGCGCCGGACGCGCAAAAAGGAAGTTCGCCTGCGACGGCGGAACGTCCCATCCTCGCGCACGGAGCGCGGCCGCAGTCGCGTCGCGCGTCTTGCACACCTTCGCGGCGTTGCTCTTCATCCACGGAAGGTCGGAAAGCGCGGCAAGGGCGACGGCCTGCGCAAGCGCGTCCACGTTGTAGGAATCCTTAACCTTGTAGAGGGCGTCCACGAGGTCCGCCGGGCCGACGCAGTAGCCGAGGCGGAGGCCGGCGAGGGAGAACGACTTGGAGAGCGTGCGCATTACGACCACGTTCCGGTTGTCCGGCGCTGCGGCGAGCGGCATGCACGTATCGTCGGCGAAATCGGCATACGCCTCGTCCACAAGCACAACTCCCGGAAACGTCCTCGCGAAAGCCTCCACGCGCGAACACGGATAGCGCACGGAAGTAGGAGCGTTCGGATTCGTGAGCAGGAACAGCGCGACCGGATGCTCGCCGCCCTGCACGACAGGCTCCGTCCATGTGAAATCCTCCGCGAGCGGGGACGGCACGAACGGGACGTTCCGGATGGCGGCCAGCGTCTTGTAGAGCGAATAGCTCGGATCAAACGAGCCGATGGCTTCACCGTCGTCCACGAACGCGCGGGCGGCGAGGGTAAGCACCTCGTCAGACCCGTTGCCGACGAACACGCAATCCGGCGCGGCGCCGTCCCGTTCCGCGATTTTCTTCCGCAGTTCCGCGAACACCGGATCCGGATAGCGACGCAGGCGGTCGAGGTCGAACGACGCAAGAACCTTCCCGACGAGCGGCGACGGCGCGTAGGGATTCTCGTTTGTGTTGAGCTTGATCACACTCCGGCTTTTCGGCTGTTCACCTGGCGTGTATGGCGTGAGCGCCTGCACAGATTTCGCGATTCTCATTTGCTCTCCTTGGCGTTTCCGTCCTCGCCAGTACCATCCTTCACAAGCACCGCGCTCGTGTGGCATGCGCGGCGGGCGAGAATGAAGAACAAATACTTCTCGTCCGAATAGCGGCTCGTGAGATTCGCCACGGTGACCACACCCTCCGCCTGCATCTCCCGCTTGAGCACCTTCATGTTGTTCTCGAGGTTCACCGTGTTGCGCAGAAACCGGCACGCGTTTTCGTTCGGACGTTCCGGGTCGCCGCTTGCAAGCGGAATGAAGTTGAGGAACAGCCATACGGAGTTCTCGATCTCCACCACTGCGGCCGGAGTGCGGCCTCCGTCCACCTTGACGTTCCCGAACTCCGAGGACTTGAGAACGCTCATGCACCCTCCTGCGAGGAACACAGCGGCAAGCAACAAAAGTATTGGCGCGCGCCTTCTCATTGTCCGCCTCCGTCTGGAATGCTGTCAAGCAGCCTGCGCATCTCCTCGTTGAGTCCGCTGGCGCCTTTCTCGGCGGCCGGTGCCGCAGCGGGGGGGGCGCTCTTCGCGACCAGCGAACAGGAGTACTGCAGTTCGCGATAGGACACGACGTATGGCAGCGGCAGCGACACGCCTCCCACTCCGATGGACATCAGCACTTCCGCGTTGTTGAACAAGTGGACGTCGGTAGCGTCGCATCCGCGCTCGGACGCGTACTGCATGAGCCGCCTCTGCAACAGATGTTCGTCCACGTCGTTGCGGAAAAACACCCACGCGGACTTCCGGTCGGGGCGCGCATTGCCGCAGACGATCGGCCAGCGGTTGAAAAAGTACCACCCGAAGTTGGATACGACGACGTGCTCCGCCGCCTTCCCGTAGTTGCTTTGCAGCGAAGCGCCATGCGCCCCGTCAAGCGGCGCCGTCTCGAAGCTGAAACAGCCTGTCAGCGCGACGGTCCCGCACAACGCAAGTAATATAATGGTTTTCTTCACGGCACAAATTATACCAAATCGCCTTGACTTCCGTACCTGAAAAATCATAAAATGTTATCCAATCGATGAGCAAGTTAGTAGACAAGGTTTCCAAGTTCGTGTTCTTCATGCTGTTTACCGGCATTGTCGCGGCAGGTCTGGTCGCGTCCTATCCGCGCTACATGCGAATGAACGACCTCGCGAGGGAGAAGGAGAAGTGCCTCAAACTCGTGGAGGAAAAGAAAGCCGAGATAGCACAGCTGCGCGATCAGCAACGGCGCTTCAACACGGACCGCGAGTTCATAGAACGCCTCGCCCGCCGCAACCACCGCGTATATCCCGGCGAACTGGTGTTCATATTCGAGGACTAGGCGGAGGCAGTTCGCCGTGGCATGGTTCATGCGTTTCGTCCTCGCACTTGCGTCGCTGCCGTTCGCATGGTCTCTCGTCCCTTCTCTGCTGGACGCATTCCGCCTGATGCCAGTCCCAGACGGCAGACTCCTTCCGCCGGGCGCGATATGGCTGGCATCCGGTTTCGCCGTCTTCCTGCTGTGCTGGGCGTTCTTCCCCGTACCGGTACGGTTGTACGTGCTGGGGCACGAGCTCACGCACGCCCTCTGGGGACTGGCATTCGGCGCAAGGCCGTCCAACCTCAGGGTGGGACTGCGCGGAGGGTGCGTAACGCTCACCAAATCAAACGTATGGATCACTCTGGCGCCCTACTTTTTCCCGTTCTGGACGGCAATCGTCGGACTGCTGGCGCTCGTGGCGCGATGCTTCGTCTCACCCCTGCCTTGTTCCGGCGCATGGTTGTTCGCAGTTGGATTCACATGGTGCTTCCACGTTTGCTTCACGCTCCGCTCCCTTATGCAGTCGCAGCCGGACGCGAAAGAATATGGATACTTCTTCTCCTACGTATTGATATGGATAATGAATGCGGCCGGACTGATGGCATGGCTCGTTTGCACGGGCGAAACGCCGTGGCGGAAGATCGGGAAATGCGTTCTGTCGAACTCCGCCGACGCCTACGCGTTCGTGGCCGATTGCTTCGCGCGACTTTATGAATTTGTACGTTCACTTCCCATTCTGCAGGGCTAAGTGCGCTTATTGCGCCCTTCGCTCGAAGGCCGGCTCGTCTTCAGCCACCAGACGAAACTACTGCAAAGGCATTGCCGCGCAGTTCGCCACGCTTCCGACGGACACTGTCGCCACCGTTTATTTCGGCGGCGGCTCGCCGGCGCTGTGCGATCTCGAACCAATTCTGGACGCTCTCCGGCAATCGGGCGCGCGCCCCGTGGAGTTCACGGTCGAGTTGCATCCGCTTGACGCGACGGGCGCGACACTCAATATGTTGCGAGAGGGCGGCGTGAACAGGATCTCGCTCGGCGTACAGAGCCTCGACGACGGCGTTCTCGAATCCATGGGCCGCCTCCACACCGCAGCGCAGGCGGAAAAGGCGTTCCGCGCAATACGCGCCGCAGGATTCCGGAACGCCGGCATCGACCTCATCGCAGGATGGCCCGGCACATCGCCAAAATCATGGAGCACCACCCTCGCCCGCGCGACGGCGCTCGGCCTCGACCACTGCAGCGTCTACACCCTCATCCGCGAACCGAACACGCGCCTCGATCTCGCAGCACGCAAAGGACGCCTCGCCATGCCATCAGACGACGCGGCCCTCGCGCAAATCGACGAAGCGCGGGCGGTCCTTGCGGACGCCGGACTAGTCCGCTACGAAATCTCCAACTACGCCCGCCCCGGCTTCGAATGCCGCCACAACCTCGCCGTATGGCGCGGCGAAGACTATATCGGCCTCGGCGACGGCGCGTGCGGACGCGTCGGACTGACGCGGACAGATGGCGACGGCGCCACGCACTCCGTCACGCCGGAGGAAGATGCCGTCGAACGGGCGTTGTTCGCGCTGCGAACGAGCGAAGGGCTTTCCCTGGAAAGCGCCGCCCGCCGCTGGCCTGTTCTCGCTCCGCGCATTCCGTCATGGCGCGAGACGCTGGAGTTTTTCAAGCGGCAGGGTCTCCTGCAGGACGCCTACCGTCTCACCGTGCGCGGCGCGGAAGTGTGCGATTCCATTCTGGCCGAACTCGTCTAAGGGAAGCGACAATCAGCCAAGCACCATTTCAAGATGCATTCCGTGCGACGCCTTGAGCAGCACGGCGTCTCCGGGGCGCACGAGCCCGCGCAGCGCGTCCCGCGCAGCCTGTGCATCCTTGCAGGACGCGGTAAAAGCCGCGGCTCCGGCGTGCGCGGCCGCCCGCGCCATTGCATCGCCGACGGGAACGACCGCCGCGATCGGCAGCTCCGCCGCGCGTCCCAGCACCCGAACGTGCAGTTCGTCGCTCCGTTCGCCAAGTTCGAACATATCGCCAAGTACGGCAATGCGGCGTCCTGTACACGGCATGGACGCGAACGTCTCCAGCGCGGCGATCATCGACGTCGGGTTTGCGTTGTAGCAATCGTTCACGTATGTTATGCCGCCGCGTTCCACGACGCGCCAGCGATCGCCCGGCAGCGAGAAATCCTCAAGCGAGGCAATGCAACGCTCCAACGGCACGCCGAACTCCATCGCGCAGGCTGCGGCAAGGCGAGCGTTAGACACGTTGTGCGCACCTGGAAGACGCGGCACGAGCGCGGCGGCAAGACACTCGCCGATGGAATCGAACGGATCGACGGAAACAACACGAGCCGCGCTCATGGTCTTCAACCGTTCGTAGCGATCGTTGTTCACCCCGACCACCGCGAAACCATACGGCGGCAAACGGGCGAAAAGCGTTCCCTTCTCGTCCGCAATGCCGTCCTGCGTCTTGAAGAACTCGATATGCGCGGTGCCGATGGACGATATTACGCCGGCGTGCGGAGAGGCGATCTCCACGAGACTGGCGATTTCGCCCGGATGGTTCGTCCCCATCTCGAGCACTAGAAACTCCGCATCCCTCGGACAATTTAGTATTGTGAGCGGAAGACCGAGGTCGTTGTTGAAATTGCCCTCGGTGGCATAGACGCGGAATCCACCGGCACGCAGGAACGCGGCGACCAGCTCCTTCGTAGTCGTCTTGCCCGCGCTGCCGGTTATGCCGATCACCTTCGCACCAAGCGTGCGCCGATATCGCGCCGCCGCGTCCGCAAGTTCCCTGCGTCCGTCGATCACGCCAGCCGCGCCTGCGGCGAGCGCTTGCGGGATGAAATCGTGCCCGTCTGCATGCTCGCCCTTGATCGCGACGAACAACATGCCGGGCCGGATCCGGCGCGAATCGAGTGTCGCTCCGCAAAACTCCGCCATCAGCACACCCCGCGCGTGGAGTTCCGATAGAAGGCGACAAGCTCCCTTATCTCGTCAAGCGGCTCGACGTCGTTCTCGACGCGCTCAAGCGCCTGCGAACGGTTGAGCCCGCTGTGGTAGATGAAGCGGAAAGCTTCCTTGAGGGCCTGCACAACGTCCTTGCCGAACCCGCGCCGCGTGAGGCCGACCACGTTCGGGCCGATCACCCTCATCGCGCCCTCCTGCATGTCGCAGAGCATGTACGGAGGCACGTCCTGGCGAATTTTAGACATCCCGCCCACCATGGCGTGCTTGCCGATAGTGCAGAACTGATGCGATGCGGCGCAGCCGCCTATGATCGCCCAATCCTGTATATGGACGTCGCCCGCGAGCTGGACGCTGTTCGAGCATATCACATGATTGCCCAGCACGCATCCATGCGCGGCATGGCAGTAGGCCATGAAAAGACAGTCTTCGCCGATGGTAGTCTTCTCGCCGTCCTTCGTGCCGAGGTGGACGGTCGCGAACTCGCGTATGACCGTGCGGTTGCCGATCTCGACGTAGGAGACGGAGCCGTCCACGTATTTCAGATCCTGAGTCTTCATGCCGATGCACGCATAGGGATATATCTGGCAGTCTTCGCCCACGGTAGAGTGCCCGCGCAAAATGGCGCCCTGCTGCACGACAGTGCGCGCCCCGATTTCAACATCCGGCCCGACGCTAGCGTAAGGGCCTATTTCGACGTCCTCGCCAAGACGGGCGTTTTTGTCCACGATCGCCGTGGGATGAATCTTGATTGCCATATGATAGTCCTTTTCCTGTTCGCCGCCATTATACCAAACTTTCCTAAATGGATGCTAATGAAATTCGAAGGAACACAACGAGACAATTATTTTATGGTTGAACGGACACAAATGGTGTGGTACACTTCCAGCCATGAAGCGCAAACATTGCACCGAAGTCAATAAAGCTTGTAAAATGACAAAAGAACATATCACTATGCAGACATGGCGGCGTAAAGACACGCCGTCCTACCGGCGCGTCGCAATCTTCGCAGCCACACTCTGTCTATTGACGGCGTCCTTGTCGTCTCTTGCGGCGGGTAAGTCCGCCACGCTCAAGGCTACTGGATATTCGGGCACGGAAACACTTTCAGGTTTCCCGGCGCTCGTGAAACTCTCCGCTTCCAACGATACATACGGGTTCTCCTACGCCGATTGTGCGGCTGCGGACGGCTCCGACATCTGGTTCTCTGACGCATCCGGAAAACTCATACCCCACGACATCGATACATAGAACGTCGCAGGCGACTCCTTTTTGTGGGTAAGAATCCCCGAACTCACCAACAACGCCGAAATCGTCATGCATTGGGGTACAGTACGTACCGCCGAACAAACATGCATTCCGTCCGACACATGGCGCGGCTACGTCGGCGTGTGGCACATGAGCGGCACAGGCGCGGCGCCGGAGACCGACCGAACGGCCAATGGACTGAACGCGACGCCGCTGACGTATTCAAGCGCATCCACGAGCATAAACACCGCGACCGGAACCATCGGTGCAAGCAGGGCTGTCACGTCCGACGGCAAATATCTTTCGGTCGGCTCAAGTTCACACCCATACCATTCCGCAATAACGACAAAAGCAAACTTTTCGATAAGCGGCTGGTGGCGGTTGTCGAGCATTCCCGCCGGCAACAGCAAACAACGCCTCGTCTGCGGAACATCGCCAACCAGCCAGCATTCCTGGGAAGTATGGAGGGAGAGTAGCACCCAAATAGGCGTCCGTAGCGGCACAGGCACCGGCAATGGCAGCATTTCCGACTATGAAGTCAAATTGTCGGCAGGAAACACATGGCACTACTTGACAATCGTGTGGAAAGAGAAAACGGCAACGGTATACGAAAACGGAACGTCAGTTGCGACGAAATCTCCTAATCGCGCCAACACCCATCCATTCGACGTTTTCACGATTGGCGGCCGCGCTGGAACGTCAAATTGTAGTTTCGTCGGCGCATTCGACGAAATGCGCATGTACGACGGCGTCCTTTCGGCAGATCGCATCGCCGCAGACTATGCCACGATGAGCAACCCCACTGCGTTCCTCACACTGCATGCCGGCAATGCCATTACACGAGCCGAATGGACCGGCGCCGCCGGCGACGGCAACATCTGCAATTCCGCCAACTGGAATTGCATCGACGAGACCGGTAATAAAATCGACGATGCGCTGCCCACCTCATCAACCGCCGTCACGGTATCGGGCGACGGCATGAACTTCCAAGTCGTCGCAGACACGTCATTCGAATGTCTTTCCCTCACCCTCGGCAACGTCGCGTTCGCCGTCTCGAACGGAGGAACAGTGTCCACAACTTCAATTTCCAGCAGCGGCGTGGACGTACAGACGACAGTGCTTTTCGATGGGGCGACAGTGCGGGCCAAGGCAGCAGGAAACATCATAAAGGACATTGCAAACATGACAATAGGCGCGAACGGCCTGACGCTCGACACGACATCAGACAACTACGCACTTGCAATTGACAACAGTACGCTGAAAGTGACACCCGGCGAAACGCCGCCCATCACACTTGCCGGCGGAGGTTCGCTCGACCTTTCAAACGCCACCATCGGCCTGACAGCCCGTCCATCCGCCGCTTTCGACGTGATTGTAACGACGGACGGCGCAACGGCGACATTCAGCGGAACACCGGCTTTCGCAACGCTCGACGGCATATACGTGACAGGGTGGCAGCTGTGCACAGTCGCAAACAGGACTCGTCTGCGAATCTGCCGCAAAGGTGTCACATTGACCGTGTATTGATTACAGCCCCATTTATCGGGCTTTATATGCAAATCTATGAAAAAAGAAAATCGGAGTTCGCTCCGATTTCGATGAAGTTTGGTGGCCAAGGCCGGGATCGAACCGGCGACACACGGATTTTCAGTCCGTTGCTCTACCAACTGAGCTACCTAGCCACGACCAAAACTTGTGAATGGTAGGAGCAGAGGGACTCGAACCCACGACCCAGTGATTAAGAGTCACTTGCTCTACCAACTGAGCTATGCTCCCATTCACCGCCTTCACAACCTCAATCAATGGAGCGAGCTAACGGACTCGAACCGTCGACAACCACCTTGGCAAGGTGGCACTCTACCAACTGAGTTAAGCTCGCAACTGGTGTCGTGAAAACGGGATATATTGTATCAAACTTCAGACATTGCCGCAAGAGTAAAAATGAAAAAAATCACTTTCACAACTTTCACCGCAAAATCGCAAAACCGCCGCGCCATTCGCACCAGAACGCCGAATATAAATCCATCCGACAAACGCGGCAAAGAATTGATTCCCTCTTATGCTCCCAGAAACTTCAACGAATGGAATGGCGAGTTGCCTTGATCAACGCCTTCCACAACTCAGCAGACGTATTCGCCGCCATCAAGAGATCACGATTCTCCTTTTTGGCAAACGCCTCCGATATTGCGCTGATAAGACGCAGATAGAATGCGCTGACAGCGGCCGGAATCGCACTGAAAAACACAAAGTTCACACGCGCCCCGGAATCGTCATACACGATACCCTTCTTGGATACGCCCAATGCAAGCGTCAAACCACCACCCTCAACGCCGCGCACGTGCGGAAATGCAAGCCCATTGCCCATGGCGGTGGACAGTACCGCCTCGCGCTCCATTGCAGCAGACACCAACGCACCGGCATTGCTCACAAATCCATTTGCCGCCATTGCTTCGGCAAGTTCCGCTATCGCCGCCTCCGTCGTATCGCCTGCGAGATCGCACACCATGAGCTGTTCGGCGCTGAAACGGCTGATACCCGTCTTGCGCGGTGCGCCGCGAACCGGCTTTTCCGCAATCACGCGCGGCGCATCCTCATCCTCGTCGTAAAGAATGCGGCCGCACGAACTGCACATCTGGATTGTTTTCTCAAGGCGGACCTGCTGCACCTGCGAGACGGGAAGCCGCATCCCGCAAACACCGCAGCAACCATCCACCATAGGGGCCATGACAAGATGATCCTTCTTGTAGAGGCGCTGATAGAACGCCTTTGGCTGCGGTTCCAGTTTTTCCACGAGCGCATCTATCGAGCCATTGAGCGAATCAAGGCGCGAACCGTCTCCGGTATGATGGTGCTCGTCGCGCGTAAGAATCAACTCTTGAAGCTGGCTGAGAAGGTTTATCTGGTGTTTCATCGTCTCCATGCGGCAGTCCCTCAGTGTTTCGTATAAGTGCCGTTGACATCTGCCCATGGCGTCTTGGTGAAGAAATCGGCGATGGCGGCATCGTATGCGGCAGTGTGCGCAAACGCCTTCTTCATCAGACGGAAACGCGTGTCGAATCCGATCGTGCCGCCGTGCGCCGCGAGTTCGTCCGCTATGCCGCCGTAATCCAGCGGATCGGTGACGGACGCCACGCGCAGATAGTTCTTGGCAGACGCTCTCACCATGCAAGGGCCGCCGATATCAATATTCGTACGCGCCATCTCCGGAGTAACGCCCGGCTGCGCCACGGTCTGCCGGAAAGGATAGAGATTGACGACGACCATGTCGATGGGCTGTGCGGAGAGACGTCTGAGGTCGGCCTGATGCGCATCGTTGTAGGTCTCGGAAAGCAGGCCGAGATATATCTTGAAATCGAGCGTCTTCACGAGGCCGCCCTGCATCTCCGGCTGGCCGGTGTAGTCGCTCACCGCGACAAGCGTCTCATCTGCGGCAGCGCCGAGAATATCTTTCACCTTTGCGTACGTGCCGCCCGTGGAGTATATCTTGACTCCGGGACAAGCCCTCACAAGCGCGGGGACGAAATCGTCAAGACCCGACTTGTCAGAAACGCTCATCAGCACATGGCGCACCGCCACGCGCGAATCTATGTCTTTCACAATGTTCAACGACATGCCTTTTCTCCTTGGAACAAAAGCCGTATTCTACCAAACTCCATTCGCCGCGTCACGCTCTTTTTCGCGGCAAGCCAATCACGCGACGATAATCTGCCCGGAGTACGACGCGGATGCAACATATGCGCCGCCGCCGGAAAGTTCTCCCTTGATGCGTTCGGCCCAGATGTCGCACAGCTGGAGTATCCTCTCGACCGTCTGTATGAAATCCTCGACGTCCTTGGCAGCTTCGTCGAAATCGAAGAAGTAGTTGTACACCACCGTCTCCGTGTTTGGCTCGAGCGTGAAATACCCGCCTGCGGTCTCCTTGCCGAAGAGTCCGCCCACAAGAAGATCTCGATATACTGCTCCGGGCGCGTCTTTCGGCAGTTCCGCCACTTCGACGAAACAGAGAATCTTTCCCGAAGCCTCCACGAACTGCAGGTTAAGGTTGTAGGCATCATCCACCCTGACGCTTGCCAAACCGGTGCCGTCGGATTTAAGCGCCTCGACGCCGGACGTTTTGCTCACTTCGCCGAGGAATTTCTCGAAATCCTCTTTAGTGCGCATTTGACACCGCCTTCAAAAGATCGCGCCGCACTTCGCGGTACGTCTTGCACGAAGTCGTGTAGTCGCCGTACCCCCGCGCCACGCGGCGGACCAGCGCGTCTGCCGCAGCCCTGTCGCGCCGACGGAGCATCGCGAGCATGTCGGCATCCTCCATGCCAGCGCGCGTCGCCTCCAGACGGACGCTCGACCACGGACCGTCCTTTCCGGGATAGACGATGTGCGTGTCGCCTGCCGGGAGTGCGGGAGCCTTGCCCCTGAAACGTATCGTCTCCTTGAAAGGATCGCCGCCGCTGCGCCACCAATTGTAGCCCCAGTGGAGAAAGCCGTCCACGTCGTACATTACGGAAACCCACGGAATGAGCGCAGGACGCAGCAGTTCGTTGTCGAGGAGGCGGTTCATCCATTTGCCGCCGGGAATGCAGCAGGTGTAGCACCAAACGCTATCGCCGAAGTTCGTGCGGAAGCTGTCGTAGGCCGCATGGTGACGCTCGAACGCGTCCACCTTCGGCACCCACACGTCAAGCGCGCCGGCGAAGGACGGCTCCTCCACCGCGTCGATCGTGCGCACGCCGGGCATGTAGCGGCGTATGATTCCCGCAGTGATGCGATACTCGCGCAGGTTTGTACCGTTCGGCTCGTCGGCGACGTGCTGGTACCAGCGGTCCTTGAGTCCGTATTCGTCTATCTTCGTCTGCAGCTGGCGTGCAATCCGCGAAAGCGTCAACGCGCCCGCCACAGAGGTCGTCACGTTGGTGCCGAGCGTGACGGTGAGCGTCGGCGACCCCCAGTTGCCGCCTGGACGGTTGGCGAGGTGCGGCCCCTCGATGTACCACATGCCCGTCCGGTCGTATATGCCGAGCATCTTGCGGAACCGTTCGCCGTTCACGGCCACGCCGCCGTCGGGCGTCTTGTCCAGCACGTCGAACATTATCGCGCAGTTCTGCCGTCCGCGCGCGGCGAGCCGCACGTACTTTTCGATCATCGCCCAATGCTCTTCGCTCCACGGTTTGAGGCCGTGGAACGTCGCCATGCCCCCGTAGTTCATCCAGTTCGTGTACTTGAAGCTGTCTTTCCCGACCGGTGGAAGCGAAACACCGTGTACGTTCGCCTTCAAGGCGAGTTCCTTCGTCTCGCCGCCCTGCCTGAGACGGAAGCGCACGTTGAACGATTTTGCACCCTTCGGCGGACGATCCATGCGGAAGTACAGAGCCTCCGTGGCCTTCGGCGAATCGACGACGCCCGACGCAAGCGGCTGCAGCGCATCGTACACTTCGAACGGCGCACGGCGCGTCACGAACTTGTTCTCGCCCGGCTTCCCTTCGAGGAATCCGCCGTTGCCGGTGTTGTGCGAAACGGGCACGGCGACCATCCTGCACCATTCGCCGGACTTCTCCGAGGCTTCGAACTCAAACTTCTCGCCGGGCTTTAGTCCATTGACGAGGATATTGACATCGACCACGCCGTTTGCCGGCACGTCCGCTTCTTCCAGACGTTCAGCCGACGCGGTCTTGGAATCGGGGTAAAGCCATGCGAGCGGATCGGCGAGAACGGCGTCGAACGCCGAAGCCGTGGCGGCCAACAATGCGGCCGACGCCGTGACTGCTGTTGCGATATGCTGTTTTCTCATGGCGGAAAGTATAGCAGAAAAAGCGGCATGAAGTCAAATCCGCCGGAACGTCGCCAAGGGGATGCTGCGCTTTCCCTATAGGGATATATACACAAAGTGGGGTGTTTATGCGCACAAAGTGGGGTGTTTGTGTACACAAAGTGGGGTGTTTGTGATTATATCCCCTAGGGTACATCG
>JAFPNP010000309.1 GCA_017411125.1 Kiritimatiellia bacterium | reverse complement strand
GGAAATCGACGCGGGCGCGTTCAATACGCCGGTGGCGCGGCTGATGGCGCTTGAGTCCGCAGCCGACGGCGACAATCCGTCGCGTGTTCAGGCGGCGTATTGGAAACTGGCTAAATGTCCGCGGCTTTTCGACTTTCCCGAGCGCGGCAAGGCCGCCGTGAAACGTTTCATCGCCGCGCATTTTCCGTCCGGGCTGCCCATCGTCGAACTTGGGCGTCTGGCGGATATGGTTCTCGACGGCGGGCACGCTGACGTGGAGCTTCTGCGCATTTCGCTTCTCGCCCGCCTCGAGGCCGGCAGACTCGGCGTTGGAGCGCTCGACGAAGCGGAGTTGCTCTATCCCGGCGACAAGGGGCTGAAGAAAATAAGGGAAGGCTATGAAAGGGCGTTGGCGGAGACTCATTAGGTTTGCGCCGCTCGCCTTGGTATTCGCCTTGCTGGCGATCAAAGCGCCGTATATCCGCCGGGCATGGGCCACGTCGCCTGTAGACCGGGCAAACATGGGGCAGTACGGCGTGTTGGCCCTGATCTCTCTGATTGTCGCCGGCGTGGCGCTTTGTCGGCGCGCGAGGATACGCGCCCTCCCGTCCGGCGGGATTTTCGCGTTCGTGCTCGTGACGGCGTGCGCTGCGGCGTGCGCGGCCGGCTTCGCGATGGACATCAACGGCATTCAGCTTGTCGCGTCGGTCGGGCTGCTCTGGTCTGCCGCATGGCTGGCTTGGGGACGCGCCGCGCTCCTGTTTTTCGCGCCTGCGGCGTTGATGGCGGCGCTTGCGGTTCCGGGCGCGCTGCATTGGCTGGAAAATGCGTCGGCGATATGCCATGCCGCGCCGCACGCCGCGTTCGCGCCGGTATTCACGCGCGATTCGCAGCCGGGAATGCTTGGACGCGAACTGCCGCCTTCCACCGGGCTTGCAAGGCTTTTCAAGACGGGCGAAGCGCATCAGTTCATGTATGCGGACGAGTCGAACAGCGTGGCCGTGCTTTGCGTGGACATCGGCGACGACATACATGAAATCCACCCTGCCACGCATTGCCTCAGGTCGTCCGGATGGAGAATTGAATCGGAAGAGATCGTCGAGGCCGGCTTGCCGGGCGGCGGCGCATTCGAAGTGGACGAGGCGCTGGCGAGTTCGATGCAAGGCCGGATGCTTGTTTGGATCTGGTATTCGTCCGAGAGCGCGTCCACCGGGAGTTTCCCGCATTTCCGGCGGATGCATTCGCCCTCCGTCCGCTGGCGCACGTACCAGATCGCCACGTCCGTCATGGGCGGCGACGAGGACGTCGCGGCGGCAAGGAGGCGGCTGCAGGATTTCATCAACTCGCATGGAGGCCGGTGATGCTTGAATCGATTGTATTGGCGGCGAGCTATCCGCTCCGCCTGATGGCCACTTGGCTTTCCGTAGGGTGCCTGAGGCTGTTCGGAGTGGACGTCGAGGCGGATCGCACGCTCATCACGCTTGGCGGCGAAGGAGTGCGCATTGCCGTGACCGACGCCTGCAGCGGAATGGAACAGCTGCTCGGGCTCGTTCTCGTGGGCGGCGTGTTCGCGTTCATGATGCAGCGAAGTCTGCCGCTGAAGCTGATGCACTGGGCGACGATCCTTCTTTGCGTGGTGCTGGCGAACGCGGTGCGGCTGATCGCGACGGTCGTGCTTGTCCGGAATGTCGGCGAGGCCGTGCTGGGCGACACTTGGCACATGGCCCTCGGATGGGCGCAGACCGTCCTCGCCGTCGCCCTGCTGTGGCTGTTCGGGAAATGCATCAGCCACGCCTCTTCCTCCGACGCGAAGAAGGAGGCGGATTGACATGGCCGACATCCGCATCTTGGCGCTCGACCTTGACGGAACGCTGCTCGATTCCGGCAAGAACCTTTCCGGCGCGAACCGGGACGCTCTTGCCGCCGCCGCCGGGAAGGGCGTTCTCGTGGTGCCGACCACCGGGCGTTTCTTCGGCATGATGCCGCCCGCCGTCCGCGACCTGCCGTTCGTCCGCTATGCAATCACCGTGAACGGAGCGCAGGTGTACGACCGCGAAACGGATTCCGCGATAGTGCGCGAAGAGCTGCCGCTTGAAAAGGCTCTCGCGGTCATGCGCTTCCTCGACGGATTCGACGTGATATACGATTGCTACCAGGACAACTGGGGCCACATGACGCGGGCGATGCAGGACAAGGCCGCCGAATACGCCCAATGTCCGCACTACGCGAAAATGATACGCGAGTTCCGCAAGCCCTGCCCAGACCTCAAGGCGTATCTTGCCGAACGCGGCGGCGACGTGCAGAAGATCATGCTCTTCGCCCGCGATCCGGCGGAGCGCGACGGAATCGCCCGCGAACTCGCATCGCGTTTCGACGGCCTCGCCGTATCCGCTTCGACGCGCAACAATCTTGAGATCAACGCGGCTTCGGCGCACAAGGGACGCGCCCTCGCACGGTTCGCGGAACATCTTGGTTTTTCGGCCGCCAACTGCATGGCGTTCGGCGACGGCATGAACGATCTTACAATGGTCCAGACGGCCGGGATCGGCGTCGCGATGGCGAACGCCGCGGACGAAGTGCTTGCCGCCGCAGACTACGTGACGCTCTCGAACGATTCGGACGGCGTTGCGGCGGCTCTCCGGCATTTCGGGATCGCATGATCGTCCTGCATGTCGATATGGATGCGTTCTTCGCGTCGGTCGAGCAGCGTGACCATCCAGAATGGCGCGGCAAGCCCGTGATAGTCGGGGCCGGCCCGCACGAGCGCGGCGTTGTCTCGACTTGCTCCTACGAGGCGCGGCGGTTCGGCGTGCGTTCAGCCATGCCGAGCCGGACGGCGTACTCGCTGTGTCCGCACGGGATATTCGTGAAGCCGCGCATGAGCGCGTACAAAGAAACGTCGGACGCGGCGTTCGAGGTGTTCTCGCACTACTCTCCTTTCGTGGAAGGAGTGTCGGTCGACGAGGCGTTCCTCGACGTTACCGGAACCGTCCACCTGTTCGGCGACATGCGCACTCTCGCGGAACGCCTGCGCTCCGAGATAAAATCGGCGTGCGGCGTAACATGTTCCGTCGGCCTCGCTCCCAACCGGCTGCTCGCGAAAATCGCATCGGAGCAGAACAAGCCGGACGGTCTTTTCATAATGCCGTTCGAGCCGGACGCCATCCGCGCATTCCTCGCGCCGCGTCCCGTGAAGATTCTCTGGGGCGTGGGCGGGAAGACCGCAGAGGCGCTTTCGCGCTACGGCTACCGCGTCTGCGCCGACATACAGAACGCCGACCCTCGCTTCCTCGAACGCATCCTTGGACGCGCCGCCGCGGAATCGATCCGCAACCACGCGTTCGGCATCGATCTGTCCGGATTCGGATCGGAGGCTGCGGAGGAGAAGTCCGTTTCGCGGGAGCATACGTTCGCGGAGGACGAATCCGACCGCGAGGCGGTGAGGCAGACGCTTCTGCGTCTCGTAGAGGAAGTTGGATTCCGTTTCCGCAAGGAGAGACGCTGGGCGCGGACCGGAAAACTCAAGCTGCGCGACGCAGCGTTCAACACGATCACCCGCCAGGCGCGTTTCGAGGCGCCTGCGCGCGACGACATTTCGTTCCGCCACCTCATGCTCGATCTGTTCGACAAGGAGTGGCCTCCCGGGCGGCGGCTTTCCGTCCGGCTTGCCGGTTTCGGCGTGACGGACATCGTCGATTCGCCGGAAAGGCCGCAGCCGTCGTTGTTCGGCCCGTCTCCGCTTGCCGGACAGATGGAAAAGCGCGAACGCCTCGCCGCCGCGCTCGACGCCATTCGCGCGCAAGGCAAAGGATTTAATGGAAACAGCCAAGACAACTCTTAAAAACAACTTTTTCCTGTGATGACGCCGCGCCCTTCCGGGAGGGCCGACCTCCGTGTCGGCCTTGGGCCGCACGTAAATGAAAGTTGTTTTGGTTGTTTCCAATTTTCATGGGCTTCGCCGGGTATCGTTTTATGATTTGGAAACAACGGAAACAACTTTCAATTGCAACTTCCGTTCACGCGCAGCCTAACCCGGCTGCGCTCGTCTGCAAAACTTGGTTTAGGACGGGACGGCGCTCGTCCCTCCCGACAAAGCCGTTGGCGAAGTTCAAGGTGCGTCCGAAGGTCAAAGTTGTTTTTGAAAGTTGTTTTGGTTGTTTCCAAAACAAAATGCGGCGGCGCCGTCCCGCCGGACTTGTGGTATAATGTCCGGCACGGAGGATGTTGTCATGGCAGGAACGGCAGAACAGGCAAGACGCGTGTCGTCGGGTGGAGTCGCATGAGGTGCGCGGTTTGCACGCGGTGCGGCAAGTGCGGGCTTTATCCGTCCGCTCCGATCCGCGAATCCGGCGTTGCCGAACTGCCTGCGCTCGTGCGCCGCGAAGGGCTCGGCGCGGCTGTCGATATCGGCAGCACAACCGTCGTCGCGCGCGTATACGACCTCTCGACCGGCGAACTGCTGCATCAGGCGTCCGCGTTCAATCCGCAGCGTTCGGTCGCCGCCGACGTGATGGGGCGCATTTCCGCCGCGATGGAAGGGCGGCTGGACGAACTGCGCGATCTCGTCCGAAGCGTCGTGCGCGACTGCATCGGCGGTTTCCGCGTGCGCGAGGCCGTGGCGGTCGGAAACACGACGATGCTGCATCTGTTCGCGGGCGAAAGCCCTGCGTCCTACGCGACGGCGCCGTTCAAGGCCGACCGGCTGTTCGGCGAGACAATCGAGATCGACGGCGTCAAGGTGCGCCTCCCGCGCTGCGCGCACGGTTTCTTCGGTGCGGACGCCATGGCGTCGGTGCGGATGTCGGGAATGTGCGGGCGGGACGGATGCGAGCTGCTGGCGGACATCGGGACGAACGGCGAAATCGCGCTGTGGCGAGGCGACCGCAGGGAACTCACTATCGCATCCGTCGCCGCCGGGCCTGCGTTCGAACGTCCGGGATTGACCGGTTCGCAGATCATAGCGGCGATTGCGGACGGATTGGATTCCGGCGCGATCGACGAGACTGGCCGCGTGACGGACGCGCTTTCCGTCACGCAGGACGACGTCCGCGCCGTGCAACTGGCGAAGGCTGCGGTATGCGCGGGTCTCGACACGCTTCTCGCAAAGGCGGGCGTGTCGCACGGCGACGTGACGCGGTTCTCGCTCGCCGGCGGATTCGGATCCGGCCTCGATCCCGCGAAGGCCGTCCGCATCGGACTGTTCGACGCCTCGCTGCTGCCCGTCGTCGCGGTGTGCGGAAATCTTGCCGTCGAGGGCGCGGCGGCGGCGCTTTTCGATCCCGCGTTCGGCGACGAGACCGACCGCATCGCGAACGAGGCGCGCCACGTGGAACTTGGCGGCGACGCGGACTTTTCGGACGCCTTCATCGACGCGATCGGATTCTAGCACGATATGTCATTGCCGATTCGGCGCGTTGAATACAACGCGCCCTGCCAGGCGGAGCGCGCGTCAGCGTATCTTGACGAGCAGGACGAACAGGAGCGGCATCAGAAACGCCTGCAGCAGCACGAAGCGCATCAGCACCTGCGCGTTCGTCCAATGCAGTTCCTTCTTGCAGTGGTCGTGCAGCGGGAAGCGGAGTTTCTGGACGGCCTTCAGCAGGAAGCTGCGGTTTTTCCTCTCTTCCGGTTTCATCTGGGACGGCGGTCTGACATCCATTCCCAGTTTGCGGAAAAGGCGCAGAAGGATTATCTTCACCATCCCGCCGCCGCCGTTCACGAGCAGCACGGGCGCGAAGGCGAGCACGAGCACGGGATTGCCGGTCACCAGCACCGCCGTGCCGATCAGCAAGCCCAGGAAGCGCGATCCGGCGTCGCCCATGAGCGCTTTGGACGGCTCCGCGTTCCACCAAAGATATCCCGAAAAGCCGCCTGCCACCGTCATGAGCAGAATCGCCCAGCGCGCGGCGAGAGGGTTCGACGGGATGAGCAGGTATTTCGCCACGGGCGCGTAGCCGATCACGAGATACAGCAGCACCGACAGCGATACGAGCGCGATCACCGCAAGCGAACCTGCAAGGCCGTCCACGCCGTCCGAACAGTTTGTCGCGTTCATGACTACGAACATCAACAGGCCCATGCTTGGGATGTAGACCCACCACGGCATCGTCCACACGCCCTTGAAGAACGGCATCCACACCGTTCCGCCCTGTTCGG
Organism: Kiritimatiellia bacterium; assembly: GCA_017411125.1. Lineage (GTDB taxonomy): Bacteria > Verrucomicrobiota > Kiritimatiellia > RFP12 > UBA1067 > RUG572. The sequence continues at coordinate 11,359 of JAFPNP010000309.1, read as the reverse complement.
TCCACACGAACAGCGCCACGCCGAGCGAGACCGCCGCGTCGAGAAGTCCCTTCTTGAGCTGCCCCCACGGCACGCTGCTCCTGTCGTCGAGATATCCGAAAACCATCGCCAGGTAAAGGCAGAGCAGCACGCCGAGTTCCGGCACGGACACCGGCACGACCAGAAGCACGATCGGCAGCACGAGCAGCGTCACCCACAGGCCCGTGCCCGTGGGCTTGCCCTTGGACGCCATGCCGTCCTGCCCGAGGATGGCTTTGCCGTGGTCGTGCGGCGAGAACCTGCACAGCTTCGGCAGGAGCGTGACGACCGCCAAGGCGGCGAAGAGCGTACCGGCGGCAAGCAGGAGGACGTGCGATTTCAGAAGGCGGAACGGCCCCCAGAAGTTTTCGAGATGCTGGGCTAGGAAGTAGAGCATGGCTGTGTTTATTTCGAGAGGAATACGTTTTTCACGGCGTCCAGATGGCCGGTGCCGTTTCTGTCGTCCGGCTCCAGGTAGGAACCTTCGATCCATTCGTTCCATGCGTTGATGGAGATGAACTTCGGATATCCGGGCGGAGTGTTGCGGTCGCACCAGGCCCTTACGTCGCGCAGCGATTGCTCGAACTCCGCCGGCGTGCAGGTCACGACGTTCTTCAGAACTTCAGGATAGCGCGGATTGGTGTCCCATCCGACAGTGGCGTGGCCGAAGTACGCCTTCAGGCCTTTGAGCCGGGCCTTTTCCGAATCGAGCTTCGCGAGGCCGCGCTTGGCCCACGGGCCGTAGGGGCCGTGTGCGGAGACGTGGTGCGCGTAGGTGTACATCGTGGCGGATTCGAGGCCGAGCGTCGCCACGTCTTCAGGATCGCAGTTGTTCCAGCTGCAACCCATCAGATGCACTCCGCCGAGACCGGCGCGCGCGCAGTCCTCGTTGAACTGGCGCATGGCGGCGGCGGCTTTCTCCCTGCCGCCGAGGTCGGCCACTAGCCGCCTCGTCTCGTAGATCATGAACACGGGCTTTCCGCCGATCCGGTAGTAGTTGGGGCGCGAGAAGAACATGTCTATCACGCGCCTCGTCATCACGCGGAAGTCGTCCGGCCCGATTGCCACGGCCCAGCGCAGCCTGTCGTTCTTGCGGGTCACTTTGTTGTTGACGCCGTCCGTCCAGTTGTGGTTGGCCCACATCAGGAAGAACTGCATCTTCCCGTTGTTCCTCGCGGCCAGAAAGCCGTCGCGCAGTCCGCCTTCGAGGAACGTGCGTCCGCCGTACCAGTACCAATCGTATATGAACACGTTGACTCCGTGCGACGATGCCGCGTCGATTTTCATCTCCATGACGGACGGGTTCGCCTCGTTCACGTAGCCCCATGCAGGACGGCGCGGCTGCCAGTGTCCGGGCCACTTCGGTTTCGCTTCGTGGATGTTGCTCCATTCGCCGAAACCTTCCTCGAAGAGCCCCAGTTCGCGCCAACGCGGCTCAGGATGATAACCGGGGTAGACGAGCGCGCCGATGTCGTACTTCGCCGGCTTTGCCTCGGCGCGTTCTGCCTTGACGCGCTCGAAGAGCCTGTCGCGCGCGAACTCCACGCCGTCGATCACGATGGCCTTGTCGGTCGCGGCGCCCATCGCTTCGGGCTGCCGCTGGAAAAACTCGACCGTGTGTTCGCCGGGCGCGTTCACCTCTACGAAGGCGTCGTACTTCACGAACCCGTCGGCGGAGCGTGCGCTGACGGTGCTTTCCCATTTCTTGACGCCGCCCGTCCCTTTTCCTTTCCACACGCGTACCGAGGTGATGGCGCCGAACATTCCGGGGCGTCCGACATAGGAAAAGGACAGCCTGTACCAGCCTCTTTCGGGCGCGTCGAACGTCCGCCACACGGAGGTGTCGCCTGACGCGCCCCATGTTTCCGCCGGATGGTTGCACGTCTGCACGTAGAACGCTTCGTCGCTTGCGGAGAGGCCTTGTTTCAGCCAAGGGCCGTCCTTCGCGCGCCCCGCGTTGCCGGATGCGCAAGTCCACGGCGCGATGTCCGCCGCGAAAACTCCGCAAATCGACATTGCCGCGCACAGCGCGGCAAGGCCGCATGTTCTTTTGTTTGTCTGCATGGCACGATTATAGCAAACCGCGTCCGTCTCGCGCAAGACGTAAACGTATCTTGTCGCCATGCGCGGCGCAATATGATATAATACCGCCCTCTTATGACATTTCCCGCCATGAAAAACATATCCGACGAAGAGAAGTCCGCAGCCGCAACGCTTTCCGACATGGAGATATTCGTGTTTCCGGACTTGATGTTCTCGCTCGTGCTTGCGAATATACTTTCCCCGCGAATATGGGCGTGGCGCGACCTCGAATGGTTCGACGGCATACGCGAGATGCGCCCCAAGAAACGCCTTCAGCGCCTCCGCCAGCACATAATGGACAACTACGCTTTCAATCTCGACCTCGAGACTTGGGGCCTCACTACGCAGCAGCGCGAACTTGAGCGTTTCGCCCCTTTCCTCTCTCCCGACGAGATCGCGAAGTCCAACGCTCTTTTCGGATACCAGGGCGACGTGTACTATTACGACATCGACATCCGCCGCCACTTCGGGCTCGACAAATATTCAGGCGACACGATCCCATACTGGAAGACCGAGACCGTGGAGGCGATGGACGCCTTCCGCCACAAGGAAGGCCACGCCGTCGGCGCTGGCGAATGCGTGTCTCTCGCCGGGCTTTACGCCGCCGCCGCGTTCGCGGTGTGCGGTCTGCCGCTTGAATCCATATACCTCATGGCCACGCCTCTCCACTCGCAGAACTTCATCGACGTGGATACCGGCATACTCACCAACAACCGCCGCCTCGTCACGAAGGCCATGTGGGCCAACGGCACCGTCATTTCGCAGCAGGCGCGCCGCGCCCTCGAGCACGAGCGCGTGACGATCGTCTCGCACGCCACGGGCTACATACACCTGCTTTATCCCACGGCCACCATCGATCCCGTCGTGTATTCCGGCTTCTCGCGCAAACTGGCCTCATTCCTCGTTCCGCCGGAGGGCGCGGCGGATACGCGCCTCGTCACGCCGCGTCTGCCGGACTCCGGGCGCGTTTCGTTCGACCGCGCCGAAGCTCCGCTCGGCCTTGCGCCGGACATGGACCGCGCCGAAATAGCGCAGCGGCTGGACGCTCTGCGCACTTCGAACCGCGCCGCCGCGCTCGCTCCGTATGCCGCCCGCGAACTTGGCGAAACGGAGGAGGGCCCGTTCGTGAAGGCCGCGCTGGAGCGCAACCCCGTTTGCCGCGAAGCATTGGGAGGGCGGGCGTCCTCGCCCGCCGATGCGGCGCGCGTTCTCGCCCGCATCGCCGCGCTTCCTTCCGAATCGATCTACGACGGCGCGTCGCGTCTGGCCCAGCCCGACGAAGTGTGGAATTTCGGACGCGGCGACGGTCTGGAGAAATGCCTCCTCGCCGCCAATGTTCTCGGTGGCACGGAAATCAGAATCGGCGGCGGCGCCGCCGCGCTGATGGACGGAGAACGCGCCGTATGCTCGTTCGACACGTCCAAGCGTCCGCGCAACTGCGTCTGGCCGCTTCGGCCGAAAAGCGCCTAGCGCGGCGTTGCGCGGCGGATTATCGCGAGCGCCGCAGGAAGCGCAACCGCCATGGCGAACGCCACGGCGCCGGCCGCGCCTTCCGCGACTATGCGGACGGGCAGCACGAAATAGTGCGGCAGTCCGGGCCACATGGCGCCAGTTCCGAAGGAAAACAGCCATCCGGCAAGCGCCCCGGCAGGCAGGCCGAAAGCAATCCCAAAGAGCGCCGTGCGCATGGCGCCGCAGGCAAGCCGCGCCACAAGACGCCATCTTTCCGCCCCGACCGCGCGCAGCACGGCGAACTCGTGTTTTGACGCATCGGCGTCCGCCACGAGCATTGCGACGAAGCCTATCGCGAGAATCGCGAGGAACACGAACGGCACGCGCGCCGCCTGGCCTATGATGTCGGATCCGTGCGCGAGTGTGCCGTCCGCGATTTCGTCGCGGGCGTGCAGACGTACCGTGGAGTGGTTGTCTGGATTCATGGGATCCAGTCCAAGTGCGCGGGCAATTGACGCTTCTACTTCGCGTCCGGCGGGGAAAACTCCCTTCCGCTTCAGGAAGTCCGGCTCGTACTCCACCCAGAGGTGCGTCATCTTCACCGTCGGGGCCGGCCGCGCGTCAATTGATTCCAGAGTGTCGAACGACACGAACACCGGGCCGTCCGTCATTGCCGGCGCGCGGTTCAGTCCGCGGACGAGCCCGCGGCTCGTCACCATGTGCCAGTTGAGGTCCACGACTCCGGCGACTGCCAGTTCCACGGGCGTCTTCTGCCCGCGTCCTCCCGTCGCCACGCGCAGTTTCCCTCCGGCGTGGAGTCCGCGCGCGCGGGACATCATCTCCGTAATCACGCACGCCCCGGCGGAGTGCATCGCGTTTGTCGCTTCCGCGTGCGTTCCTTCGATGAACTTGAACTCCGGGAGCCATTCCGACGCGAGGAACAGCGCGTTGCGGCAAGCGGCACGCCGGTAGGGCGCGTTGCCTTCCGCGCGTTGCGTCCTCATCGGTTCTTCGGGGAAGAAGTCAAGCTGGAGCGGCATGAGTTCCGAGATGCGCCTTACGCCCGGAAGGGCGCGGAGTTTCTCGATGTCGAACGAGCTGGCGCCGCCCGGAAGTATCGAAACGATCGCATCGGGCCATTCCGCAGACGGCACGAACGCCCGCATGAGCGACGCGCCCCACACTTCCACCGCGACGAACGCGCCGAAGCCGCATGAGAACGCAATGGCCATGCCGCGCCGCCGGGAGGGACGGGCTTCGCCCCGTCCGTCGAGCGGACGTACTGCGAGCGCGGGGCGGAGAGCGAAAAGGACGGCGGCGAATGCGACCGCCAAGGCGACCGCGCCCGCAACGCCCATCGCAGTCCACGCAAACGCCGGCCCCGCCGGGAACGCCGCCGCGTCCGACGCCACGAACGCGGCCAGCGCCACGGCCCCGCCGACGCATCCCAGCAGCCATCCGCACGCAGTCGCGGACAGCGATTCGACCGCCACGATCCCGACGACGCCGCTTCGCGCAAGCCCGACCACGCGGAGCGTCGCAAGCGTCTGTCGGTTGGATTCGACGGACAGCAGAAGCGAGTTGACGAGAAGGCACAACGCGGTCAGCACGGCGGCGGCGAAAAGAAGCGGACGCGCATAGTCCATCCGCTTGGCTTCGTCGCCGGTGAACGCCCGCAGCACGGTTTCGGATTCGGGGGTGAGCAGTTCCGGGGCATCGGCAGGCGCGGTGCGCCAGAAAGAAATATTGGAACGATCTTCGTCCTTCAATACGGAGAAGGCAGCCGGGTTCGCGAACACCGCCGGCCAGCCGGGCGGAAGTTTGGCCTCCGCGAGATAGCCGACCACTTTCGCGGCGAGCGTGCATTTCGCCCCGACGAATCTGACGGACGCGCCGAGCGGCGGCGGCTTGCCGCGTCCGAACCGCATCAGCGCGTTTCTCGTGCAGACTACTTCGCATTCGGCGGACGCCGCGTCCGGCCAGCGTCCTTCCGCGAGCGAAGTGCATCCGTAAGGGTTTTCGCGCGGCGCGGCGGCGACGACGGCCCGCAGGGGCGGCCCCTGCATCACGCGTCCGCCCGGACGCAAATCGACGGTCGTCCGCACCGCTTCAAGCGTCGTGTCGGCCCGCGCCGCGTTCTTTGCGTCGCCGAAACTCCATGCGGCCCACGGCGCGGCGGCGCGTTTTGCGAGCGCGGGCGCTTGCGCGGCGTTGGTGGATGCAAGCGAGAACGTGAACGCCATCGCGCCGACGGCTGCGGCGATGCCGACGACGGCGCAAAGAAAACGGGCCTTGCCCCGTCCGAGCCCGCGCAGCGCCAATGCGGCGATCATTTGTAGACCTCCAGATAGAGGCGCGAAATCTCTGCGGGATCGTGGCTTGGGATGTCGTGCGAGGCGGCGATGCGCCCGTCTTTCAGGAAGTGCACGCGGTTCGCGGCGGCGGCCACGACGGGGTCGTGCGTGACGAGAAGGATTGCGCTCTTCTCGCCCTCGTGGATGGAACGGAGCATGTCGCGCACCGATTTCGCGGAAGCGACGTCCAGATTGCCCGTCGGTTCGTCGGCCAGGATCACGTCCGGCCTGGCGTAAAGCGCACGGGCGATGGCCACGCGCTGCCGTTCGCCGCCGGAAAGTTCTTGCGGCATCCGCCGTTCCTTGCCGGCGAGGCCGAGCTTGCCTAGAAGTTCGTCAAGGCGGGCTGCGTCTGGAATGCGGCGGTCGAGACGCACGGGCAGCTCTATGTTGGCGGCGACGTCGAGAGTATCCACCAGATTGAACGCCTGGAACACGACGCCGACGTGGCGGCGGCGGAATCTGGCGGCGGCGCCGTCGCCGAGCGCCGTCACGTCGGCGCCGCCCACTTCTACCGCTCCAGCGTCAGCCGCGAGAAGCCCGGCCGCGATGTGAAGGAACGTGGACTTTCCGCTGCCGGACGGTCCCATCAGCACCTCGAACGCTCCTGGCGGAAGGGAGAAGTTGAAACCGTCGAGCACCTTCGTCCTCAAATCGCCTTTGCCGTACGATCTGCAAAGTCCTGTCGCCTTCAATGCGTCCATTGGATAAATCCTTTCGAGATGTTTTGAAATGAAACGCCGGCCGCGCCGGAATCGTTCATTGCGCGAAGTCGGCGCGCGGGTGGTACGTGCGGTGGACGGTGCCGATGCGGGCGGCGTCCACGTGCGTGTACATTTGCGTGGTGCCGATGGAGGAGTGTCCGAGCATCTCCTGTATGGCGCGGATGTCCGCGCCGTGCGCAAGCAGGTCGGTCGCGAAGCAATGCCGCAGGACGTGCGGCGAAACCGCGTGCGGGTCCACTCCGGCGGCGGCGGCGCGTTCGCGCAGCATCTTGAACACGCCCATGCGGGTGAAAGGACGCCCGAGCCGCGTGAGGAAGATGCACCGCTCGGACGCGTTTCCACGGGCGAACACGTCGCGCGCAGATTCGAGGTAGCGCACGAGCGCTTTCGCCGCAGGCACTCCCATGGGAACGATCCGTTCTTTTTCCCCCTTGCCCCGGCAGCGGACGACCTCCGCGTCCGCGACGACGTCCTGAAGTTCGAGCGAGCAGAGTTCGCTCACGCGCAGACCGCATCCGTAGAGCAGTTCGAGCATGGCCCTGTCCCGCAGGGAGCGCGGGTCGTCTCCGTCGGCGGACTGGAGGATTTTCAGGGTCGTGCCCTCGTCGAGGACGCGCGGCAGCACGAGTTCTCTCTTGGGCGAGTCCAATCCCTCGGAAAGATCGCGTTCGGTTTCGCGCCGTTCCTTGAGGAACGCCAGAAACTCGCGCACCGCGACGAAGGCGCGTGCGCGGGTTGAGGCTTTTCTGCCCGCGCCGCGCAGTTTTCCCACGTGGTCTGCGACGTCCGCCCTCTCGAGAGACTGCGGCGTGGTTTTGCCGCGCGCTGCGAGAAAGGCGAGGAACGCGCGCACGTCGCGCCCGTAGGCCTCCACCGTCCTCGGCGAGAGCCCGCGTACCAGCGAAAGTTCCGCCTCGAAAGCCTCGGCGCAGCTGGAAAGTGACGACATCGTCTGCCGTTTTTCCGCGCGCTTTACTTGGACTTCGCCTTGGCGCCGACCGATTCCGGCGTGACGTCGTTAGCCGTCCAGCCGGCCTTGGCGATGGCGAATTCGATGTTCTTCTGCGCGACCTGCATGGAGTCGTATTTCATATCGACCTTGCGCGCGGCGGCGTCGAACGCGAGCGTGGATTTGTCCACGCCTCTGTACATCGCAAGCGCGGCGCGGACGTCTTTTTCGATCTCCGCCGCGTTTGCCTCGTTCATGGCGGGCAGGCTGACGGAAAAGTCCCTGACGTCCTGCTGCCTGCATCCTGCGGCGGCAAGCAGCGCAAATGCGATTCCGGCGATTGTTCTCTTCATTGTTTCATCCTTTCTGTTTGACTGGGGGCGGCGTTTTGCCAAGGCGGGCGAGGGCGAGCTTGAGCGTTTTCCACACTTCCATCTTGGCGAGGCGCACGCCGTCCGCTCCGCACCGCAGTATTTCATTGGGGTGCAGCACGGCTATCGCGGGGACGCCTTGCCATTCGTACCACGTGTTGCGGCGGACGACTTTGCCCGGAAATGCGCCCTGTATGGCGGCTTTTCCGAGCAGCACGACGCATTTCGGGCGCACGCGCGAAAGAGCGGACGCGGGCGGCGCGGCGCGGACGTCCGAGACGCACACGTCCGCCATCGCATATCCCATTCCGGCGACCATGTTCGCGAACATCTCCTTGGCCTCGCCCGGCGAAAACGTCTCGCCGATGAAAAGAAAATCCACGTCGCGTTTCGCCGCAGGGCGCGTGTCCTCGCGCGCCGCCTGGCGGGGCTGCGCGTCTTCGCGCGGCAGCCGCTCGACGCGCTGCGGCGAGACGGAAGGGCGGCCGTCCTCGGCCGCCGCGGCGCGTGGGGACGCGCACACTCCAGCAGGCATGAGAAGCGCACGGTCGCATTCGACCGTGCGCGTTCCGAGCTCGCGCTCCAGTTCGAGCGTCTGTTCGAATGCAGTCAGTATCTCACGCAGGTTTTCCATATCCATATGGATTCTGCGACTGCCAGCGCCAGAGGTCTTCGCACATCTTCTCGATGCCGCGTTCGGCCTTCCAGCCAAGCTCCTGCGCGGCGAGCGCTGGATCGGCCCAGCACTCCGCGATGTCTCCCGCGCGGCGCGGCTTTATCACGTACGGGACCTTGCGCCCGCTGGCGGCCTCGAACGCCTTGACGATCTGCAGCACGCTGTAGCCGTGGCCGGTGCCGAGGTTGTAGACCTTGAAGCCGGGCTTCTCCGCGAGCTTTTCGATCGCCCGGAGATGTCCGATGGCGAGGTCCACGACGTGGATGTAGTCGCGTATGCCTGTGCCGTCGGGAGTCGGATAGTCGTCGCCGAACACGTTCAGCTCCTTGAGGCGCCCGACGGCGACCTGCGCGACGTACGGCAGCAGGTTGTTCGGGATGCCGGCGGGATCTTCGCCGATGCGTCCGCTCTCGTGCGCGCCGATCGGGTTGAAGTAGCGCAGGATGACGGTGTTCCACTCTCTGTCCGCCTTCTGCACGTCGCGGAACACCTGCTCCATCATGAGCTTCGTCCAGCCGTAGGGGTTCGTGCAGCCCGGCGTGGGGAAGTCTTCGCGTATCGGCACGCTCTTCGGCTGGCCGTAGACCGTCGCAGACGACGAGAACACGATGTTCTTGCAGCCGTGCGCGGCAAGCACCTTGAGGAGAGTGAACGTTCCGCCGAGGTTGTTCGCGTAGTATTTCAGCGGAATCTGCGTGGACTCTCCCACCGCTTTGAGCGCGGCGAAGTGGATCGTCGCGTCGAACGGAGCTTCGGCGGACACCACTTTGTCGAGCGCGGCTTCGTCGCGGATGTCGAGCTTGCAGAACTTAGGGGCGCGTCCGGCGAGTTCGGCCACGCGCCTGAGCGATTCTTCCGACGAGTTGCAGAGGTTGTCCACCACGACGACGTCGTGGCCGGCCTTGAGCAGTTCCAAAACGGTGTGCGAGCCGATGTAGCCCGCACCTCCGGTCACAAGGATCTTCATGGCTTTACTTCGTTGAGATGCGGTCGTTGTAGTCGCCGGTCTCGGTGTTGATGCGGATCACGTCGCCCTCGTTGATGAAGAGCGGCACGGCGCAGACGTAGCCGCCCTCGACGGTCGCAGGCTTCGTGACCTTGCCGCTCGCGGTGTTGCCTTTGACGCCGGGCTCGACCTTTATCACCTTGCGCTCTACGAGCTGGGGAAGGTCCACGCCGATCACCTTGTCGTTGAAGAAGAGGGCCTTGACTTCCATCTCGTCCATGAGGAAGTACTTCTTGTCGCCCATCACTTCGGGGGTGACGCGGATTTCTTCGAAGTTCTCGTCCGTGAACACGAACGCGCTGCCGTCGTCGTAGGAGTACGTCACCGACCGCTGCACCAGCTCGGGACGCTCGAACTTGTCGCCCGAACGGTAGCTGCGGCTCATGCCGCCGCCCGTGATCATGTTGCGCAGTTTGCAGTTGTATATGGCCTGACCCTTGCCCGGCTTGGAGAAGTCGAACTCCGTGATTTCCCACGGTTCGCCGTCCAGCAGCAGTTTCACGCCCTTGTGCAGTTCGCCCGCACCTATTACGTCGCCCATTTGTTTGCTCCTTTTCTTTCTGGAAAGTTTCGGGCGATATTATACACGAAATCGCCCCGGAAGGGCAAGCCCATAATTCACGTGCCGCGAGGGCGCAAATTGCAATATGCATCGGCTGTAACGCGTCGTTCCGCGTCTCGTAACAATTGGTTGTCGGCTCATCCGTCCCGCAGACGACCGCGACGGCATCCGACACTGAAGCAACCTCGCCATACACCGCCAGCTCAGTCTTCCGCTCAACTGTATTGACGCATACTTCTGCAAGTATTGGCACAACCAGCACTTCTGGCAGCGGCGCGGTTTCGCAGGCAATTGCTGTTTTCCAATTTGCAATTATGCAATTCGCAAATGCGCTATATACGGTAAACCTGCAAAAAGCAGTCGTAAAACCATTTTCAGTTAGGAAGAGAGCATGATTTAGGGAATTCTCGTCAAGGTTATATTATTCCTGATCTTTTAGCCTAAGCGTCGCAGTTGAAAGGCCGCAATCACGATTGCGGCCTTTCAACTGCGACGCTTAGGTTTATCTCTTACTATTGGCAAGTAGACACCTATAGCAAGCGCCGTGGCAAAACATGTTGAAACATATCTCCCATAACTGTTTCATCATTTCACAAACTACTTATATATCCAGGTGGATAATTATTCGTCCCCTTGCCACCTTCATCGAATTTTAAATTGGTCGAGCACTTTGCTCTTAAAGCGTAAGTTTCTCCTTTGCTGTTTTCGTGCAAAGCGACAGCGCTTTGCATGAAATGCTAAAATTCTCTTTAGCATATCGTGCAAAGTCCGTCACTTTGCATGAAAAGCGTAAAAGCGCGTTTTCATTACAACCTGTGGCGTATGTTGTAGTGGCCTCTGCCGATTTCCCGAAAAATCAAGGTAATAGGCAAGGAGTTCTGAACCTCCGACTTCTTGCATCCTAACACCTTTCATTTGAATATGGATTCGTCGAGCGAGCGGATTGACACGTACTTCCCCTCTCCGAGGACGAGGTGGTCGAGGAGCCGTATCTCCGCGATCTTGGCGAGGGCGGCGAGCCGCTCGGTGAACTTGCGATCAGCCCTGCTGGGCTTGGGGTCGCCCGACGGATGGTTGTGCGCGACCATGACGGCCACCGCGCCCCACTTGAGCGCCTCCTTGAATACGTCGCGGGCGAAGGCCGGAGCGGAGTCCGCCGTGCCG
>JAFPNP010000308.1 GCA_017411125.1 Kiritimatiellia bacterium | reverse complement strand
CTTGATCGTGCCGGGCTTGACACCGTCCAGGCTGCGGCTGACCATCACGTTCTCGAGGTAGAACTCGCCTGTCTTGGACGAAAGGTCGGTGCGGTCGGCGAGGATGCGCTCGCGCCTGTGGGGCATGAGCGGACGCGGCTCGCTGATGCGCGACCCGCCGTCGCTCGTACCTTCGAACGCGGTGAACTCCTGCGGGAGGCGGAACAACGTCTCCTTGTCCCCGCGCCCGTTCATGAGGAACACCTCATCGCCGTCCGTCGCCATGAAGAGCTCGGGCGAGAACGCCCACGGGTCGAAGCACTTCTTCCGTGATATGCGGCGGATGTTGGACCGGTTGTCGGGCCCGGCCTTCGAGCTCAGCACGCTGAGGAATCCGCCGTGCTCAAACGAGCCATGGCCGGGGGAATCCGTCATGACGAGGTCCTCCGAGCCGGGAATGGGCTTCGCGTCGATGTACACGCCGCCCGGGTACGTGTTGCCCTGGAGGATCTGGTGCTGCGTGCCGTCGGGGTTCATCGTCCAGAGGTGGTGGAACGTCACCTGGCGGCGGTCCACGTACTCCCAGCGCATGTAGGCGACGCGACCGTCGGGGAGCGGCCAGGGCGTGTTGTCGTGCTCGATGTTCGCGGAGAGCATGCGGATGCCGGAGCCGTCCGGCTTCATGCGGTAGACGGTGGCGACCTGGGTGAGCCAGCAGTTCACCCAACGGCGCGCGCGGGCGGAGACGAAGACGATGTCGCCGTCCGGAAGCCAGGCGGGCTCGATGTCGTCGTATTCGCCGAAGGTGAGCTGCTTCAGGCCGGTGCCGTCGGCGTTGATGGTGAAGAGGTGGTAGCGCTGCTCGTTTCCGGGACGGTACGAGAACACGATCTGGCGCCCGTCGTAGTGCACGCACGGATCGCGCACCGCGCCCGCGACGTCCTCCAGGAACGTGCGGAACGACTTCGTGCGGATGTTGTAGGCCACGAGGCGTCCCTGCCGGTTGAGGATCGTGTAGCTGGTGCCGTAACAGTAGTAGCCGAAATTCGCGTACCAGTGCTCGCGCCGGTGCGTGCGCGTGGCGAACACGATCTCGTCGAACGCGCCGTACGCGCCGGCGAAGAGCTTGTCGCGGAGCTCCCCGACGGGCGTCGCGGGCGGCCGTGCGTCGGGCAGGACCGGACGGGCATCCGTGTCGTAGAGGTCGATGTAGTCGATGTTCACGGGAAGGTTCGGCGCGACGATGCGCAGGTCCGCGCCGGCGGGGATGTCGATCTTGGCGACTTCGACGTCCTTGAGCACGTGGAAGTCCCCCGTGTCGGGGAACACGACGTCGCCGAGGTGCCGGTCGCCGTCGAAGAACTGCACCGTCGCGTCGTTGCCCCCGTTGTTCGTGCCGAAGCACACGGCCACCCACTTCGCGGCGACGGGAGTCTTGCCGTAGCGCACGCCCCTGCCGCGCGAGAAGTAGGCGAGGATGCTGCCGCCCGACGTTCCGGCGATCTTGTCGTACGGACCCGCCTTGCCGCCCTTCGCGTCCGGCAGCATCTCCCCTTTCTCCGCCTCGATCCGAAAAGGCGCCGCCACACAGGCGACGGACAAAAAGGATGAAAGGATGAACGACAGAATCTGTTTCATGGGCACAGCGTGCCCCTTTGCCTTTTTCTTGCGCGTTCTCATCATGTTTCAATCGGCACTTCGTGCCATCCAGCGCACATACTATACCAAAATCTCCGCCGTTTGTCGCTAAAGAACATTTAACCGTGTAGAACATGTAGAACGTGTAGAAATTCTCCTCTTCCACTGGCCGAACATCATGGATCTTTCTTCATAGTTGACCAACAAACCAAGAATATGCTAAACTTTTAGCGTCCCTCAACGAAAGGAGACCGACATGCCGACAACACTGAATGTAAACGAAGCCAAGACACACTTCTCCGGTCTGATCACGGAGGTCGAGAAAAGCCTTGTGTCCTTCACGATCATGCGGTACGGACGTCCTGTCGCCCGGATTGTTCCACTCGATACGCCGCGCAGATCGTTCAAGCCAATCCCTGGCATTGCCGGGAAAATCAAGGTGAAGTGCGATCTCTTCGAAGATTCATCAGACGATTGGGAGGCGTGCAGTGCGGTCGCTCTTGCTTGACACATGCGCCCTGCTGAGACTCGCGAACGGCGAATTCAAAAGTTTTTCGCGTTCGGCAATGGCGGCCATGCGCGATGCCGACACACTTTATGTCAGTCCGATCTCGGAATGGGAGATTTCTCTCAAGTGGCGAGATGGGGGAATTGAACTGCCTTTGGAGCCGCGCGAACTCATGCGCCAGCTGACGAATGCGTATTTGCTGTCGCTTCTTCCTCTGTCCGAGGAGGTCATGTTCAAGTCGACGGAACTGCCAAACATACACCGTGATCCGGCTGACCGTTTCATCATCGCGACCGCATTGATTCGCAACTTGCCAGTCGTAACAACCGACCGTCGCTTTTCTCAATACGGCGTTACCGTCATTTCATGAAGTGCCGCGCCGTGCGCCTGCCTATTGCCGCACGGGCATAGAGATCGGTCCGCCTTTCAACTGCTTCGTCCTTACAGCCTTAGGGGCTCTTCCCGGTTATTCGTGAGAAGAAGCGCCTGAAACCACAGCCGAGGATCGCCCAAGCCCTTGATTTCAGGCGCTGATTTGCATATTCTTTCCGTTTCTGCCGCCAAGCAAGAAAGGAAAGAAAGATGCAAACTATTGACGAGTTGAAGTATAGCCAATCCGTCTGGGGATTTCAACCCCGAAAGGCGGAAATCCGCAGGGTCTGCGACGTCAAGGGCCTCCTGCGGAACAGAAATCACCTGGATGTCTGCAAGGACAGGTTCATGCAGAGGTGCCAGATCGTGCCGCTCGTGCGCAAGACGCTCAAGTGCCCCGACTGCGGCACGGAGATTCTGTTGTCCAGCACCGGCAGGGAGCGGTACGTGCAGGGGCTTCCCAACGGGAAGCTGCTGACGTTCTTCAGGCTCTGCGTGCACCAGTGCTGGTGCCATCGCTGCCAAAAGTCGTTCTACGAGTCGTTCCCGTTCCTCTCGTCGCCCAAGGCCCGGATCACGAAGGCCCTGGAGCAGCTGATCCTGAAGCTCCGCGCGGAGATGTCCATAAAGGGCATAGCCGAGCACTTCAACATCTCGTGGGACACCGTCAAGGACGTGGAGAAGCGCTTCCTCGCGGACAAGTACCGGCACGTCCCCCTCGGGAAGGTCAGGGGGATAACCGTGGACGAAATGAAGGTTTTCAACCGGGGAAGGCCGTCGAGAAAGTTCATCACCATCGTCCGCGACGCGGAGACGGGCGACGTGCTGAGCGTCTCGCGAGGCAAGGGGGCCGACGCGCTGAAGATGTTCGCGTCGCGCATCAGGCGCTCCGGGGCGAAGATCCGCTACGTCTGCATGGACATGTCGAAGGCCTACACCGCGTGGGCGAAGGAGACGATCCCCCAGGCGGAGATCGTCTACGACAGGTTCCATCTCATGAAGATGATGAACGAGCGGCTCGACGGCGTGCGAAGGCGCGTGGCCCGCAAGCTCGACGAGGACGCGGCGAAAGACCTCAAGGGGAAAAGGTTCGTGCTGCTGAGGAACGAGGACGACCTCGACAGCAAGGGCGCGGAGGATCTCGAGCGCATAAGGGAAATCAACGGCGACCTCGCGGACGCGCACATGCTCAAGGAGCGGCTTCGCGCCATCTATGCGACGGCCAAGAACGGATTCGACGCCTACTGCCTGCTGAGGGGATGGTGCGCGGCCGCCGATGCGACCGGCGTGCCCGAACTCGCAGCCATGGCGAATACCATCCGCAGCCACATCAAGGGCATCCTCGGCTACTGGAAGCTGGACGGCGCGACAAACGCCTCCATGGAGGGCTTCAACGGCAAGGTGCGCTGGCTCATCAAGCAGGCCTACGGGTTCAGGGACTTCAAGTACTTCCGGCTCAAGATATTCGACCTCCCGTCAACCGACATCCGCAAGCGGCTCTAGGCGGCTCTCACGAATAACCGGGAAGAGCCAATTGAGCATATTCGACTTGCCCTGCCCGCTTGCACCGCCGACGAGCAGATGTGGCAGTCGCGCAAGATCGACAATCAGTTTCTCGTCTTGCGATGTCATGCCGAGGTAGAGCGGCAACAGCATCCTCTGCGCCTCTTTCGGATCAAGGGATTCTGGCCACGTCTCGGCGAAATCCACCCCCTCGTGCCGTCCGATGGAATCCGCAAGCGATGTGATTTCGCGGGCGAGTTCGTGCAGACGCCGGACGCTCTGCGCATCCGCCGAGAACGGCGCGGCAAGCGCGTCTGCAATCTCATGAAGCCGACGAATTGTATCGTTGTCAACGGTGATATTGGTTCTCATTATTTTCCCTTTCACATCCACACTTCGCGGGGGACGAGGTTCTCGTCTGGGCGGGTTGTGGAGAATGTTAGATTGTGTCGATTTGTGGTTAACATCAATAGTATTAACCCGATGGCGATCCCAGCAGCCCCGGCCATGACCGTCTTTGTTGGCAACTTACGACACGGCGCGAACTGGCAGAGCGACATCTCGTCCATGTACTGCGCAATCACAAGCCCTATGACGGTCAAAGTCCCTGCCGCCAAAGTCCCGCCATAAGACACGAGCGGAACGGCGCAGTTGAGCATTGGATGCAGATAAGGCACTACCATCAGCCCGCACAGATACGAGCATACCGCTGG
>JAFPNP010000307.1 GCA_017411125.1 Kiritimatiellia bacterium | reverse complement strand
GAGCCAGAATCAAACTCTCAGAAAAAAAACGTTCGTCTCTTTTCGCCCCGGCCTCGCGGCCGGAGCCCGCACGAGCTTCTCTTCTCTCGTGTTCCGCGTCCCTTCCGGCGGATCCCCTAGGGGATCGTCTTCGGGTCCGCGCTCTTGGCACCATGTCTTCTCAAGGATCGACTCGCGCCCCTGGGGGGCGGCGAACGGATGAGTAGTTTATCAAATCCCGCGCCCCAGCGCAAGGGGGTTTCCCGAAAAAAACGAAAAAAGTTGTCAACAGGCCTTCCAGGCGTCCAGCTCAACCTCGAAAAGCCACTCGTCGCGGCACACGTCGCACACCGTCTCGGCGGCAAAGCCGGAGGGAAGCCCGCGCGACGAAAGCCACGAACGCCACGAGGCCAGATACGACGCATCCTTCAGATACACGATGGCACGCGACACGTCCCCCCATCCGTAGCCGCGACTTTCAAGAATCGCCCGCACCGCGTTCATCGTGCAGTCCACCTGTTTTCCGATATCGCCCACGAACGCCACCTCGTGGCTGTGCGGCTGTATAGAGGCGGTGCCGCTCACGAAAAGCAGCCGCTCGTCGGGCCAGAAGATCTCCGCAGCCCGGCTGAAGCTCGAACGATACGCCATCGCGGGCTCCTGAAGAGGCGAGTCCACGATCTCCGCGCGGACGCGCCCGTCCTTCGGCTTCACGGCAATGGCGCCGGCGGTTATCGCGGCGCCGTCGAGGTTCGCGCTGCCGATGCCGGTAGACGCCGGCAGAAACGTGTCGAATACCTTGCGCGATTCGAAGAACGCCGTCCGCGCCGCGTTGAACTCGCCATACCATTCGCATACGCGGTCGATGTAGAGCCACGTGCGCACGACGTGCGCAAACGTCATCCCGGCCTCCGCCAGAAGCCCCTCCGTCTCGCGGAACACCGCCGCCGCCTGCTCGCCGCGCGGCGCCGAAAGATCGGACGGAAGCACTCCGGCAAGCAAACAGTAATCCGCAAGACCGTCCTCCCACGTCCAGCCGGCCACGCGCCCTCCGCGCACGAGCGGACGCGCCGCCCCACGCCCATCGCGTCCGATGTCAAACGACGACGACACGCACGGCAAACCTCCGGACGGATTGACAAGCCGGAAAGACGGCGCATCCTTTCGCATGCGCGCCGCCACCTCTCCGGCAGTTCCCCAGATAAATTCCGCTGTTTTGCTCACGCCTCTATTAAACCAGTTCGTCGGCAAAAAGTTGTCACGGGGCAGTCACGATTTACGGCGCGGCCACATCCAGCGTCATGTTCGTGACCGCCGACCAATTCGGCACGAGCGGCGGAATGGAAACGCGCCCGTCGGGTTTGGAATTGATCGTCCAGCGGTAGAAAATGCCGTTCGCCCTGTAGTCGCTCCAGTCATACGATATTCCGTATGCGCTGATGTACGGGTCGCCTATCTTCACGCGGGTCTGGAACGGATGGTCGGAATCCGCGGCGCCGAAGGAATCTGCGGTGAACACGAACTGCCGCAGCGTCTGGTATTTGTCGATCACGTCGGCTTTGTTGAGAGCGCCCTCGACGTTGAACACCACGCTCGTCCACGACTGGTTCATGCGGCCCGTGTACTCCAGGCTACCCTTGCCGTCGTAGTCGAGCCCGTTGAACCTGTCCGGACTCCAGACAGCCCCAGTCGCCGTATTCGTCATCATCATCGTTACGGTCATGTAGACGTAATTCGATATCACCTTGCCGTCGGCATACGTGGTCGTATCAGCCTCCACGACAGCGTGGCTGTCGCCCGGCAGCCAGTCCGGCTTGCCGGATCCGGCGACGTACCAGATGTTGCTGCCGCCCAGGGAATTGACGGGCGGAATGTTCAGCCAGTACATCTCCGTCAGCGTGAGCGCCCCCAGTTCCTCCTTCGCAAAGTTGCGGTACGTAGCACTGCCGAGGTCGTTGGTGGTGTACTCGCCGTACTCGCTCCGCAGCCAATCTAGCACGGCCGTCGTGTAGCGGTTGTCCGCCGTAAGTCCCCAACTCTCCGCCAGGACATTCTGCGGCTCGGTGCCGACCACGATGGTCGTCGTCTTGTCCACCTTGCCGAGGTTCAGGACTATGTTCGTGCCGGTCGCGCCGCGCATTCCGGCCACCTGGCCGCCGTTCGTCGTGCAGACGCCCACCTGGTACCAGTTCGTGACGGAAAGCACTATGTTGGTCTCGGTGTTCGCCGGCACGATGATCACCGCGCTCGCGCCCATGTCCCTGCCGCCGTAGAACTGCTTCACGTAGCCGTCGGCCAGATAGGAATATATCCACACGTTGGTGCCGTTCGGCTCGAGGAAATAATTGGCGTCGATCTCCTGCAGCGTGCCGTCCTTCAGCTTGTTGAGGCGTCCGGGCGTCTGGTACATGTAGTTCGTCCACGTGTTCGGCACCGCCTCCTCGCCATGTCCGTACCATACGCCGAGCGAGGTTGCGGAATTCGTAAGGTCTTCGCCCGCGAAGAACCACTGGCTGGACGGGTCGGCCGCCCGCAATTTGGCGACGAGATTCGTTCCAGAAAAGCCGCCGGCGAATGTGGGATAGTCCGCCATGAAGTTGTATCCTTCCACCACGAACTCGTGCTCGATGATTCCGCTCGGGCGGATCAGCTGGATACCGTAGGGTTGGCCGTAATTCAGCATTCCGCTGGACACGCCGTTCGTCGTCACCGGATCCCAATATCCGTCGTAATCGCCGTAGGTGCGCGACGACGGAGAGCAGATGCTGACGAATGTATAGTGATTGGTGAAATCCTCGCCCATCTGCGAACCCTTCTTGGACAAAAGGTCGCGCACTCCATCGCTCACTCCAAGTGTCGCAAGATACGCCACGACAGACTCGTGCGTGGTGACGGTAAGCCACCAGCCCTTCAAGTCGGCCGCCTGCGGAACGGCCAGCTCCATGAACTGGTTGGTCCTGCAGTCATGATCGCCTTCCGTGTAGTTGATTTCGTTCACCCATGCGCGGCGCGGAGAGATCGCGTCAAGAATCGTATAGGCGGCGAACTGGTCCGGATCGCCAGAAGCATTCGCCGACCCTACGTTCGACCCGCGGTACCAGTACGGAACGGTCCAGTCCTTCGACGTAAGCTTCGCCGCGAGCATCACGTTGGTGTTGGAGTTGTCCGTGTATTCAGCCCGCACGACGTACTGGTAGACGATGTTAGCAGTCTCCTCCGGAGCCATTACCGAGTCCGGGAAGGAGTAATGGCTGCGGTAGACGAGCGTGCCGGGAACGCGGGCGAGTTGGCTGGAGAAACGATTCACGCCGTCGACCTTTACGTTTTTCCATTGTTCGTAGCCCCATGGACTGGTGCCGCGGTACACCTCCATGAACACCTTGATGGAATCCTTGTCGAGGGAGTCCGACATCTGCTGCGGCTCGACACGGCACTGTATTCCCCACGACTCCGCCGTCAGCGGCTGCTGGTCGGCGCTTGCGATGTTTGTGATCACGCAAACGTCCTCCGTTCCGAGGTTGGTGCGGAACGGCCGCACGTCGAGGAACTTCAGGCGCGGCACGATCAGTTCGCTCGCGCTCATCTCGTCGATGAACACGCGGTTGATCGGCTCCTGCT
>JAFPNP010000306.1 GCA_017411125.1 Kiritimatiellia bacterium | reverse complement strand
TGGTGCGCACCATTTCATGCTTTGCTGCGCACCAAAGCACAAAACGCTGCGCACCATACCTACCGCAGCTTGGTCATTTCCGCAGCGCACGCGAGACTGCCGTCTCAAATGCGACAACAAGCTATTTCACCTTCACGTGCAGGAAGAACAAGATCGGCGACTGCTTTGCAGCATTGCTTGAAATTGATTTGCCACTCCATTTGGGCTACGGCCACGACAGAGCGCGGCCCTCCCGTTGCGCGTGACCCGCGGCGAAGCGTTGCCCCGCCTATGACCGTTTCACGGTCTTGTCGCGATAGTTGGCAGCCCAGCTTCTCATATCGCCACCGCCTCCCTGCAGACCCTATTCGCAAATCGAGGAGAATTAGGCAGAACCCGTGTTGAGACGACGTCAACGGCACGTCCAAGAAGGGAAGAAAGGTCCTGTTCAATTGCAGTGTAGTCCTTGTGGCCGACGCTGAAATCAAACTTGACGAGAAAATCCACATCGCTGTCTGGACTCTCCGCCACGCGGGACGCGTGACCCTGCCGACGCTTCTCAAACCTGCATGAAGCCGCCGGAAGAGAACATGGACTTCTCCTCTTCCCTCTGTTCGCCTTCGGCGGTCTCCGCCGTGCGCATGCCCGCGAGGATCTGATGCCAGTTCTCCACCTGCGAAAGGACGTTCTCGATTATCGCGCCGAACGCCTCCGCGCCTTCAAGCCGGGCAAGGGGCACGGGCCGCATCAACACGTATGCGTCCGTGTCGGGATTCTGGCAGAGCGTGCCGCCGCCGGTCCCAAGGAAAAGATGGTTCGCCTTGAGCATCACCTCGCCGAACCTGCCGTTGGCGTCGGGCGGCGGGAAGCCTATTTCCGCGCAGACGACGACGCTGTCGGCGGCCTCGTCGCTGACGAGATCTACCCTGCCGCCGTCTATGACGAGCGACGTGACGCCGCCCTGGCTCGCCAATCCCTCGATGCCATACTTGGCGCCGAACGCCGCAATCAGTTCATCGTAGCTCATTTTCGCTCTCCCTTTTACTTTTCAATCTTGATCGGCGTGGCGGTCGTCTTGCCGTTGACGTCGATGGTGGCCGTCCAGCTGAACTTCAGCGGGCTGCCGACGGGATTCTCGTACTTGACCGTGATGTCGCCCGTGTCGGCGTTGCGCGAAAGAGTATAGGTTACCGGGCCGTGGTCTGCGGCGAGATAGCCGCGGTTGGCGAGCGACATCTGCGGCATGATCCCGCCCTGCGAAAGCGCGAAAAACACCGCGTTCGTCTGGACGGGGCGGATTTCCCTGTTGCAGAACTTCTCCACCTCCTTGGCGATATTGGCGTTCTGGTCGTTGTTTTTGTCATTGCACGTTCTGGCGGTGAACTCCTGGCCGCCGATCTTGAAGCGGAACACGTTGTTCTCGTCGGAGATAAGCGGCGCATTCGTCTTCGGGTCAAGCGGAGGCATTGGCCGGTGTACGTCGCCGATGAACTGGTTTTTGCCGGCGTCGTCGAAGCCGCTCGCGGAGTCCAGGCCGGCGGTGACGTCGGTCATTCCCGGCGCCCAAGGAAGCCGCGTTCCGCTCTGCGCGGCGCGGCGGCAGTCTTTCATGGACGCGCCGGACATGTTGAACATGTCCTCGCAACGTATGCCCTGCCGGTTGATGGCTCTCTGGAGAGCATAGTCGTCGTCGGGGACGTCCGCCGCCGCTTCCGCCTCTGCGGCGAACGATATATATTCGTACACCTTGTCTTTGATATCTTCGTTCGACATGTTCGCGTTCACTCCGATGCTCTTGAAATCGGGGAACAGCGTGTCGATTGCCGTCTGGCGGCTGAGGTTCCCGGAATAGACGAGTTCGGTGGCCTTGCCGAAGTGGGAGAGCGTGCGGGACATGAGCGCTTCGCAGTAAGGGAACTTCCTGCCCCCCGGCGTCTTCTCGCGCAGCGCGTCGGCAAGCGCAAAGACGACGGAGCGCTTCTCGGGGGAGATTCCCGTCATCGATCCGCAGATAGACTCCATATTGTTGTCCTTGATGAACCGGACGACGAGATTTTTCTCTTCGCTGAAGAGGTCGGCCGGAGACATGTCGAGCGTAAGCTTTGGATTGCAGGCGATTTCCTCGAACATGAACTTCTCGACGGAGAGCCTCGCTTTAGTCGACAGTATCGTCGTTGTTTTCGACTGCCCGTCGTACCACGCATTGAACTCATTGACTAGCGCAAGCCCCTTCTTGAAGTTGTCCTTGCTCGCCGTGAACGTTCCGCCGTAGCTGAAGATCCGCCGCGCATCGCTCTTCGGGTCGAGGGCGGCCTTCTGCGCGTCGGCCGTGGAGCAGCCGGTCGCCGCCTTGAACATTTCGGCGACGTCATTGAGCATCTTCATCTCTCCGGCCGTGAGACCCTTCAGCTTGAGATCATTCGACGACAGGATTTCGCCATCGCCGGGCGCGCCGAATTGCCGCACCTCGGCTTTCGGCGCGTTGACCCTGGGCGGCTCGACCGGGAAATTCGTCAAGGCGTTTTCCACTGCGGCCTTTACGGCGATGATGCGCCGAGCGGTGAGCGGCTTGCCCTTCCCGTAGTCGTTCAGCTTCATCGCGTTCTTGACTTCCTGCGGAATTTTGTCTTCGCCGCCGAACATCGCGGCAACCGACTGGCGGAAGATTGTCCGCGTCACGTCGTTGGCCTCCTTCGCGGAAGTCGAACGGCCTATCTTTCCGACCTTGTCGCTCTCGGTGACGAACACGTCGTGCACAGTGTCGGCATTCGATCCGCCGATGAAGCGAACGACGTTGCTGCCCTTCGCGGCGTTCGCCGCCATCTGCGCGAACTTGTCGAACTGGAACGAAATACCCTGGGCGTTCAAGGCGTTTATGGATCCTGACATCTTCTTTGTCCTTTATTTGGTTTAGCTTTTAGATTTTCCGTTTCCGCGGCGGGAGGGCGCGTGTCCTCACGCGCCGCGGCGAGCGAGGACGCCCGCCCTCCCGGCACCGCCCTCACCTTCCAAGCGCCTTGCGCTCGGCGGACGTAATCGCGCCCGATTCCACCTGCCTGTCCAGATAGTTCTTGAGAGCGGCCTCCGACTTCGCGCAGAAGGCCTCGCTCTCCTCTTTCGTGCAAAGCCCTTTCTCCGCGCGCCTGCGCGAACGCGCCATCGCCTTCTCCGCGCCGGCGATCGCCCGTTTCACCTTGACCGGCACGCGCGGCTGGCCGAAGTCCGCCGCGATGCGCCGCTGCTCAGGTTCGGGGAAAATCGAGAGAGGCAGCTTCACGCTCTCCGTCGCGTTGGAAATCGTCGCCGTGTGCGCGTCAAGCGCGACGACGACGCCCGAAACGACGTTCCCCGCGTGGTTCGTGTAGGCGTTTTCCGCGTGGACGGAAAGGGCGAGAATCGCGCCGCAAAGAACGCTCCGCATTTTCAAATTTCTCTTTATCGCCACTTTGCTCAACACCTTCCGTGTCGTCATTCCGATGCGGCCAGCGTATCGAGGATATTCTGAGACGATACCGATCCCACGTCGATCGGCGGGACGTTCGCGACCTCGATCTCCTGCCCTATGAACAGACGGCTGTATTCCTGGACCGAAGTGCAGACGAAGCCCATGTCGACAAGAACGTTGTTCGCAACGTGCCTGTCCGGGACGAGTTGCTCGTTTACGAGCGTATCCATGTCTTCGCGAAGCACGGCAATGGTTTTGTCCATGATTCCGAATTCGGTTCCGCGCATGATGTTGGGCAGACGCGCCATGAAGCCCGGACCCAGTTTCGACATTGCGAAGGCGACCACGGCGTTCTTGACGAACAGACCTTCCGGACCGCTTCCGCCGATCTCGTCTCCGACCGTGAACCGCTTGTTCGTATCGGCCTCCCTCTCGACCCTGCCGACGAGCCGGCGCAGTTCGTCCATTCCATTGTAGATATCCTCGGCCTTGGAAAAGCTATTGAGGTTCTTCAAGGATTTGAACTCGGTGTTGCCCACGACGGCGGCGATATCCCTGAGCATGCCGTTCGGAACGGCCGAGCCGTCCAACACCTTCATGGCATACTGGAGAGCGGGCGCCGAACCCGGAAAGTCTTTCTGGAGATCCCGGATTTCGGACAGATTTTCCTTGATGGCGTCAATCATATTCTGAATTTTCTCGTCGCTGCGCGGCTTGCCCAGCGAGTTCGTGCAGAGATGGTGGGAGATTTCCAGCACGTATTCTTTCAGTTCCTCGTCGTCACCGCAGAAGTCGAGAATCTGGGCGATTTTCTTTTCAGGGTCGATTCCGGCCTTGACCAGATCCTTGTATACGACGGGAGCGTTGGAGCCGAACGAATTCACGTTTAGTTTAAATGCGAAATCGACCTTGACGGCGATGGAGGTCTTGAGGTCGTCGACCGTCTTGCCGTTTCGCGTACCATCCTTGTTGAAAAGCGTGTCGATGACGTGCTTTGCGTAGTGCTTGTCGATCTTTTCGCCGTTCAGCGCCTTGGAATCGACAACGCTGTCGAGCAACCCCTCGATGTTCAGCTTGGCCTGTCCAAGTTTGCCGAGAAACGCTTCCTCGTCAAGCACGTTTACCCCGCTGTCGTTTTTGAGCATCGGGAGCTTCCCTGCGAGCATGGGCTTGAGCGCGTGACGGGCGATCTGCGCGAGGTCTCCGGCGTTCGCCGCGCCGGGATTCTCCTTGAGCACGTTTATGGCGACAATCTTCGCGACGTCGTTCAAAAGCCCGTCGGCTTTCGCCTTCGCGATCTTCTCCTCGTTCGCGGCGGAGAAGCGCGAGGCGATGTCCTTGATGACGCTGCCCTTCACCATTTCCTTCAAATTGACGGTCCTGATGTCAGTGTCGAGAGCGGCGTTCTGCGTCGCGTCGGCGGACTTGAGCAGCGTCGTCCTGACAGCGTCCACGAGGTTGGCGACCTTCTGGCGAGCGCTCGAGACGCCGATCCAGCACTTGAAGCGCATCATCAGACTCGCCTCTTTGATCTGGCCGGTCGTGGAGGAGAGGAAATACGTCTTGCCCGCATCCAGACCCCGAAGCGTGTCTATATTTACCTTGGTTGCTACACTGAGTGGCATGTTGTTGTTCCTTTCTGCGCTGATTACACGCAAAGGGTGGATTGGTTACATCAGACGCGGAGAAAACGCGAAGAATCTACTGCGTCGCCGTCCGCCGCATTGCCGTCCCATCCGTGTTCGCCGCCGTCGTCGGACGCCATGGCCGCCGCGATTTCAGCCTTCGCCGAAACCGCGGCGTCCGCAAAAGCCAAGAGTTTCGCGCCCAGCCCTTCCGCGTCCAGCCCCTGCATGGGAAGATGGACGGACAGAATCAGTTCGCCCTCGAACAGTCCGAGCGACGCTCCCGCCGTGCCCTTGCCGTCGTAGGCGAGCGAAAGCGCTTTCTCCAGCATTGCCTTCGACGGCCGCTCGGCCGCCTCCGGGTCGGTGACCGGAGCGAATATCGCCACATCGCCGGCCGCCTCCCTGTACTGGATCGCGATGAAGATTCCGTCCGTTTCCAGAAAACACCCGCCGCGCTCGTCGGGCGAGAGCGGAAGGCCGGACATCTGCGCAAATTCCGCGATAAGGGATTCGAATGCATTCATTGTCTTGCTCCAGTTGATTTCGCTTTTAAAGCTTCTTCATAACGGTCAGAATTATATCACAGTACCCCTTCTTTAATCAATGGCAAACTCGCTTTGGAGGTTCCCCAATTTTTTCTTTGCTGGCGAGGCGTCGCGGAGGCCTGTGCGTTTTCGAGCCAGTTTTAGGGAAAGAGCGTTGCCTTTCAAGTTCGATCTTCGGTATAATACGAAGTGCTAAACACCAAACAAGAAAG
>JAFPNP010000305.1 GCA_017411125.1 Kiritimatiellia bacterium | reverse complement strand
GAGAAGATATTCCGTTCAACGCGGTATCCGTCGCCCGGGAGGTTTCTCGCGGTTCGCGCCGCGTTCGACAACAAGACGTTTTCCGAGCCGTACAACATGTTCGAGGAGGATCCGGAACTCGCGGAGCGACTGTACAACGTCGTGCTGGAGTTCAGCCGGCCTGTGCTAAGGCGGAAAAGGCCTGCGGCTGGCGTAGATGGAGAGAACGCGGAAGAGCAAAAGGAGAAGAAGTGAACCGGGTTGCAATAATAGGCGCCGGACGTTTCGGCATGGCATTGGCGGAGTCGCTGTCCGAAGGCGGCGTGGAGGTGCTGCTTGTCGAGCGAAACAGCGGGCTTGTTCAGAGCGCGATAAACGTGGTGTCGAGCGCGGTGCAGGGCGACGCGACGAACGCGCGCGCCCTCGAGGATGCCGGGGTTAAGGAATGCGGCGTCGCGGTGATAGCGATCGGCGGGAACGTGGAGGCGTCTCTGCTCGCGACGGCAAACTGCAAGGAACTCGGCGTGGGCACGGTGATCGCCAAGGCCACGAGCGAACTGCACGGCAAGATCCTGGAAAAGCTCGGCGCGGACCAGGTGATATTTCCCGACCGCGAGAGCGCCCACCGCCTCGCCCGCAGCATCACGAACCGCGGGGCGTTCGATTTGCTGGAGATTTCGGAGGGTTACTCCATCGCGGAAATAAAGGTGCCGGAGGCGTGCCGGGACAAGACGCTCGCACAGGCCGACCTCCGCAAGAAGACCGGCGTGACCGTGCTATGCATCCGCCGTTTGGACGAGAATCCGAAAAGGCCGCGGGCCATTATCGTGCCGGGCCCGAACGACCAGATCCACGCCGACGACAAGTTGATCGTGTTCGGCACGACAAAACAGATAGACGATATTACGGATGCAAACTGAATCAAGAGGCTGCCATGAACGATAACGGTATTCCATACAAGACATATCTTTCCGAAAACGAGGTGCCGGATGCATGGTACAACATGCGCGCCGACATGAAGCGCAAGCCCGCTCCGATGCTCGACCCAGCCACGCTCGCGCCCGTGCAGGCGGACGCCCTGCGGAAGGTGTTCTGCGACGAAGCCGTGCGGCAGGAACTGGACGACGCATCGCAATGGATTCCGATTCCCGGCCCGGTGCGCGACTTCTACCGGATGTTCCGTCCGTCGCCGCTCGTGCGCGCGTACTTCCTCGAAAAGGCGCTCGATACGCCGGCGCGCATCTTCTACAAGTTCGAGGGCAACAACACATCTGGTTCGCACAAGCTCAACAGCGCCATCGCGCAGGCCTACTACGCCAAGGAGCAGGGGCTGAAGGGCGTCACGACCGAAACGGGCGCGGGGCAGTGGGGCACCGCGCTCTCGATGGCGT
The DNA here is from genome assembly GCA_017411125.1 of Kiritimatiellia bacterium. Lineage (GTDB taxonomy): Bacteria > Verrucomicrobiota > Kiritimatiellia > RFP12 > UBA1067 > RUG572. The sequence continues at coordinate 2,023 of JAFPNP010000305.1, read as the reverse complement.
GTGCGTTCTTCAAGCTCGACTGCCGCGTTTTCATGGTGAAATGCTCTTACGAACAGAAGCCGTTCCGGCGCGAAGTGATGCGCACCTACGGCGCGGAGGTGACGCCAAGTCCGTCCATGGAAACAGAGGCCGGCCGCCGCATAAACGCCGAGCATCCCGGATGCACAGGTTCGCTCGGATGCGCGATATCCGAGGCGGTGGAGGCCGCCGTTTCGCGGGAGGGTTATCGTTACGTGCTGGGCAGCGTGCTTGCGCAGGTCTGTCTGCACCAGTCGATAATCGGCCTGGAGACGAAGACTGCGCTCGATCGTCTCGGCGTGAAGCCGGACATCATAATCGGCTGCGCAGGCGGCGGATCGAACCTTGCAGGATTGATCGCGCCGTTCATGGGCGAGAAGCTGCGCGGCGAGGCGGACTACCGAATCGTCGCCGTGGAGCCCGCCAGCTGTCCGTCGTTTACGCGCGGACGTTTTGCATATGACTTCTGCGACACCGGGCGAGTGTGTCCGCTCCAGAAGATGTACACGCTCGGGCACGACTACATCCCGTCCGCGAGTCATGCGGGCGGACTGCGGTACCACGGCATGAGCGCCGTGCTTTCCGAACTTTACGCGCAGGGCATGATGGAGGCGCGGAGCGTGGAGCAGACGCGCGTGTTCCAGGCGGCGGAGACGTTCGCGCGCACGGAAGGCATCTTGCCTGCGCCGGAGTCGAGCCATGCGATTTGCGCCGCAATGGACGAGGCCATGCGCTGCAAGGAGGAGGGCAAGTCCGAGACGATAGTGTTCGGTCTCACCGGCACGGGCTATTTCGACATGACGGCCTACCAGGCCTTCAACGACGGCAGAATGGGCGACTACGTGCCTGCCGACGCGGAAATCGAGGCGAGCCTTGCGAAACTTCCGAAGGTCTGACGCCGGGGAAATATCCATGCAGAAGTTTCTCGACAAAGTGGCAGAGGTCCTTGAAGTCCCGTCCGTGACGCCGGATTTCGCATTCCGTTCCGCGCCTGAGTGGAGTTCGCTGACGGGATTCGCACTTCTCGTGATGTGCGAACAGGAGTACGGTGCAAGGATAGCGCCGGATGATTTCCTCAAATTGCGCACGGTCGGCGATCTGGCCGCCGCCGCGGGAGTGGTGGGATGAGCGGTTTCTGCCACGTTGTAACCGGCGCGTCGTCCGGTATCGGCGCGGCGGTCGCCGCCCGGCTTCTCGCGCGCGGCGAGAGCGTTGTCGCGGTGGCGCGCCGCAAGGACGTCCTTGAAAAACTATACGGCGCGAATCCGCATGCGCTCTGCCTGCCCGTCGATCTTGAACTTCCTGACGCCGTGGAGCGCGTGGCGGCTGCCGTGAAAAACCGTTTCGACGCTGTGCGCGGATTTGTTCACGCGGCGGGATTCGCCGCGCCGGCGCCGCTTGGACTGGTGAAGGGCGATACGGCGCACAGGCTTTTCTCCGTCCACGCTCTCTTCCCGATGCAGTTTCTCGGCTGGATGGCGAAACGGGCGAACCATGCGGACGGCGCGTCGGCGGTGCTCGTCTCTTCGCTCGCCGCGCACGAAGGAGCGTGCGGAAATGCCGCTTATGCCGCAGCGAAGGGTGCAGTAGAGGGTTTGCTCAAGCCTGCCGCCGCCGAGCTGGCGCCGCGCGGCGTGCGCGTTAACGCGGTGGTGTTGGGCATTGTTGATACGCCGATGTTCCGCGAGTCCTTGATGTCGCTCGGTACGCAAGAGCAGGTTGCGGCCTGGCGTACGCGGTATCCGCTTGGATTCGGCACGCCGGAAAAGGTTGCGGACATTGTAGACTTTTTCCTTCACGAAGCATCTGCGTGGGTTACGGGGCAGTGCCTCGTGGCGGATGGCGGTCGTCAGCTGACATGGGCCCTCTCAGCCTGGTTTTCGCATAATACATATGTTTCTTTCATTGGTTACCTTCCTAAGATTTGTCTTCTGCCAGAACAAGGTCTATAGCAGATTCACTCTGATCAAACATCCAATTTTGCATCATCTTAAAATATTGGATT
>JAFPNP010000001.1 GCA_017411125.1 Kiritimatiellia bacterium | reverse complement strand
CGTGGCGCAGGCCTCCATCGAGCCGCAGCAGCGGAAACGTTCGATGCGCGGGAAGATTCGCTGACGGCTGGCGGGTGTGCGGTGAATGGCCTGGCGCAGTGAGAGGCTACGGTTCTGGATTCCGGTCGCGTTCCTTTCCGCAGGGGCCGTCGGCCTGGCCGTGCGCCTGACGCTGCTCCATTTCGGCTTCGTCAAACTCGAGAACACGCCGACCTACAGGTTCACGCGCTATCCGACAGCGCCGCGAGGCGGCATCTATTCATGCACGGGAGTGCCGTTCGCATGCACGAAGACGGTTTGGGACTATCACGTTGACGCAAAGGTCGCCAACGAGGATCCACGCCATCCCGGGCAGCCTGTTTCGTCCGCCATGCGCTGGGCGCACATGACGAACCTTGCGGTTTCGCTTGACATTCCTCTAGTCAAGGTGATGGACGTCTACGCCCGTCCGGACAAACGGTACATCTATCTTGCCACCTCTGACGACGACAGTGTACACGGCAGGCTTTCCGGAATGCACGAGCTTTCCGTGAGCGAACGACAGGTGCGCGTATATCCGCAGGGGCGCCATCTTTCGCAGGTGCTTGGATTCGTGAGCCGCGATCCGACTAACCGGGTCGGCGGCGCCGGGATAGAACTGCGCTACGAACGATTCCTGAAGGGCATGGCCGGACGCGTGACAGGCGTGAGGAATGCGCACGGACGCGAGTTGCGCGTTTTGAGGCAGGAGGACAAGGCTCTCGAATCCAAGCCTGGATGCGACGTGTACCTTACCATCGACCACAACATACAGTACGAAGTGGAGAAAATCCTCTCTGCGGGGCTTGCGCGGCATCAGGCGGAGCGCGTGTGGGCGATCGTGCTGCAGGTGAAGACCGGCGCGGTGCTTGCGATGGCGACGCTTCCCGACTACGATCCGGACGACTTTCCGTCCTCCACGACGGAGCAGCGCATCAACCGCGTCATCTCGGAGTCCTACGAACCGGGAAGCGTGATGAAGACCATAACGGCATGCGCAGCCATCAATGAGCGGCTTGTCGGGCCGAACAGCATGATCAACACCGATAGAAAGGATACGCGGTACTATCGACTTCCTGGCGACGGATCGCACCAGTGGGAGCCGTTCATGAGCGTGAAGGACGCCCTCGTGCATTCGTCGAACATCGTGTTCGGGAAAATCGGATTCGATCTCGGGCCGCAGCGTCTGTGGACTTACATGGACGCTTTCGGCCTCGGACGAAAGACGGGGATAGAGCTTCCCGGCGAAGAGAGCGGAATATTGCCGCAGTGGAAGAAGTGGGACAAGGTGAAGTGGTCCCGTGCGCCAATCGGGCAAGGTGTTGCCGTGACGGCGATACAACTTGCGTCCGCATACGCCTGCATCGGCAACGACGGCGAACTGCTCAAGCCGTACATCGTGGAACGAATCGTGGAGCGCGATGAAGACGGCGGCGACTCGTCTTCGGTCGTTTACCGGCACCAGCGCCAGTCGCTGGGGCATCCCATACGATCGGAGACTGCCCGGATCGTGCGTTCCATGATGCTTGGCGTCGCGAAGAAGGGCGGCACGGCCAAGAAAGCCGCCGTGCCGGGATACACTATCGCGGGCAAGACCGGAACCGCACAGATGCAGGAAGGGCGCGGCTATTCGGAAAACAACTTCAACGCCTCGTTCATCGGCATCGTGCCCGCTTCGCGCCCCGAGGTCGTGATTCTCGTCACGTACCAGAAACCGGCCACGTGCCGGCGCCGCGACACGTCCGAGGCGAAGGGCATTCCGCTTTTCAACCATCAGGGCGGCGTCTGCGCAGGGCCGACGTTCAGCGAGATCGCCACGTTCGTGCTGCGCTATCTAGCCGTCGAGCCGGACGTGCCGGAGGAAGTGCCGGAGGACGGCGAGACATGAATATTTACGGCATAACCGGAACAAACGGCAAGACGACTACGACGTGGATTCTTGCCGAATTCCTAAAATCGCTTGGCAGCACGGGATACGTCACGACAGTGGAGGTCGATACCGGTTCGCGCAAGTTCTCCACGGGCTACACTACGCCGCCAAACAAGGTGCTGATGGACATCTTCGCGGAAATGGAGTCCAACGGAATCGCAAACTGCGTGATGGAAGTGTCTAGCCACGCCATACACCAGAACCGCACGGCGGGTACGCATTTCGCCGGCGGCGCGTTTACGAATCTTTCGGAGGACCATCTCGATTACCACAAGACGATGGAGGCTTACTTTGCCGCCAAGCGTCTTTTCTTCGAGCGGCTTGCGGCGGAGAACCACGGCGCTCCGGCGGTAGTGTGCGTGGACGCGGAGTGGGGCCGTCGCCTTGTGCGCGAACTTTCCGCGCTTCCGCTGCAAATCGTCCAATGTGGATTTACCGTCCCGCGAGACGCGGACTTCGCCGACTTCGTATCCCGGCGAAGTCCGCTCGCGGGACGCTACAACGTCCAGAACGTGCTTGTGGCGGCGGCGCTGGCGCGCGCGGCGGGCGTGGCCGAGGAGACGATACGCGCCGTCGTTCCGACTCTTGCGCCGCGCTGGGGGCGGCTGGAGCGCGTGAAGACGCGCAGCGCGGCAGAGGTGTTCGTCGATTTCGCGCATACAGACGACGCTCTCGCAAACGTGCTTTCAACCGTCCGCGCGTTCGCCAAGGGAAAAGTGTGGGCCGTGTTCGGCGCCGGCGGCGACCGCGACCGCGCTAAACGTCCGCTCATGGGCGCCGCCGCCGCGAAATGGGCGGACCGCCTTGTCGTGACCAGCGACAATCCGCGCAGCGAGCGCCCAGAGGACATCATCGCCGGAATCGTCGCCGGAATACCTGTCGGAACTGATTGCCGCGTCGAACCCGACCGCCGCGCCGCCATCCACTACGCGCTTGCCAACGCCGGACGAGGGGACGTGGTCGTGGTGTGCGGCAAAGGACACGAGACTACGCAGACGATCGGCGACACGATCCTGCCGTTCGACGACCGAATCGTATGTTCAGAATACTGACAGCCATCTTGATCGCCGCCGGTTTGGCCGGCTGCTGGACGCCAGGCGAAATACGCGAGGGCATTCCGCGGCACACGGAGAAGTTCGCCGCCGGCACGGCGTTCTTCGTGGAGAAGACCGAGCGGCGCGTGGAGGCCGCGTTGAAGAAGTATCTTGCCGAGAAGGGCTTTGCCGTGAAGGACAAGGCGGACGAGGCGGAGTTCGCCATCTCCGTGAAGGTGACGAGATGGGAATTCAACGACGCTGGAATCAGCGGATTCCGCGACCGCGACGACATGACGCTCTCCATAGCCATTACCGAGCGCAAGACCAAATTCGTCCGCACGAGATCCGTCGTGTTCGTGCGCTCCGATTTCGGAATACTCCGCAAGTACGTAGACACCCTTTAGGCGCCGCGTCTGGTCAGATGTCCAACGAGCGGACGTTGAGGGCGTTGTCCTCGATGAACTTGCGGCGCGGCTCCACTTCGTCGCCCATGAGCAGCGAAAACATCTGGTCGGCTTTCACGGCGTCGGAGAGTTTCACGCGCAGCATGTGGCGCTTGGCCGGATTCATGGTTGTGTCGTACAGCTCTTTCGCGTCCATTTCGCCAAGGCCCTTGAAGCGGTAGATGCTCATGCCCTTGCGTCCGCGCGCGCGGATCGCTTCGAGCAGGTCTTCGAGCGACTTGACCTCGGTTTCGGAGCCGTCTTCTTCGAGCGAGGCGACCTTGGCGTCCGAGCCGAAGTATTCCGCGATCCCGAACCCCATCGCCGCAAGCGATTCCATCTGCTTGCGCAGCAGCGACGAACGGTAGAGTTCGAGCCAGCGGAAGGGCACCTGGTCCGTGGGATGGTACGTCTCGACCTGCGTGGACGGGATGTCGATGGTAGTCTGCATTTCCTGCTGGAGCGCGGCCACGCGCGCCTTGAACGCGGCTTCGTCCATGGCAAACTCCACGACCGCCGCGTCGCCGGAGCCACGCACGAGCGCGTAGCGCGGCACGGAACCGTCTTCGCCGCGCGCGTCCAGCAGGGCTTTCGCGGAAAGGCCGCGGCGCTCCACGGCCTTGGCCGTCTCGTCGATTTCGGCAAGCAGTTCTAGCAGCTTGCGCGCCTGCTCGCCGTCGAGCGCCTCGCCGTTCGCGCGCTTCACGGTCATGTCGTCGAGGCCGAGGAAGAGAAGCCGCGAGGTCATCTCGCCGTCGGTCAGCACGTACTCCGTTTTTTTCTTGCGTTCCACTTTGTAGAGCGGCGGCTGGGCGAGATACACGTAGCCCTTTTCGATAAGTTCCGGCATCTTGCGGTAGAAGAACGTGAGCAGAAGCGTGCGGATGTGGGCGCCGTCGACGTCGGCATCGGTCATGATGACGATCTTGTGGTACCGGGCCTTCGAGACGTCCCACTCCTCCGCGAATCCGCATCCGATCGCCGTGATGAGCGTGCGGATTTCGTTGTTGGCGAGCATTCGGTCGATCCGCGCCTTTTCGACGTTCAGCACTTTGCCGCGCAGAGGCAGGATGGCCTGCGTCTTGCGGTCGCGGCCCACCTGCGCGGAGCCGCCGGCGGAGTCGCCCTCCACGAGGAACAGTTCTGTCTTGGACGGATCGCGTTCGGAACAGTCGCGCAGCTTGCCGGGCAGCGAGAGGCCGTCCATAACGCCCTTGCGAACCGTCTCGCGCGCCTTGCGCGCGGCTTCGCGGGCGCGGAACGCCATCATGATCTTGTTTACCACGGTTTCGGCGACGGACGGATTTTCCTCGAAGAACGTCATGAGCTTCTCGCTCACGATGGAGTCCACGATGCCCTGCACTTCGCCGTTGCCGAGTTTCGTCTTGGTCTGGCCCTCGAACTGCGGCTGCGGCACCTTGACGCTGACGATCACCGTGAGGCCCTCGCGCATGTCGTCGCCCGTGACGGCGTCCTTCTCCTTGATGCCGTTCTTCATCGCGCGGCCGTATTTGTTGACGGTGCGCGTGAGCGCGGCGCGGAATCCGGAAAGGTGCGTGCCGCCCTCCACGGTGTGGATGTTGTTGCAGTAGGTCTGCTCGATGGTGGCGTAGGTGTCGGTGTACTGCATCGACACTTCCGCCTGCACTATTCCCGTCGCGCCCTGCGCCTCGCCCTCGAAGTGGATCACCGGCGTGAGCGCCTTCTTGTTCGCGTTGAGGTACTGCGTGAATTCGTCGATGCCGCCTTCGTAGTGGAACGTCTCCTCGTGGTGTCCTTCGCCCTCGTTGTCCTTGAAATGGATCTTGACGCCCTTGTTGAGGAATGCGAGTTCGCGCAGGCGGGCGCAGAGGATTTCCCACTTGAACGCATGGCAGCTGAAAATCGAGTGGTCCGGGAAGAAAGTGACCTTCGTGCCGGTCTCGTCGCCGCATTCGCCCACCACCGTGAGCGGCTTCGTCACGTGGCCGCGCGAGAACTCGATGTGGTGGATCTTTCCGCCGCGCTTCACCTCGACCTTCATCCAGTCGGAGAGCGCGTTCACGCACGAGACGCCCACGCCGTGAAGTCCGCCGGACACCTTGTAGTTCGAGCCGTCGAACTTGCCGCCGGCGTGCAGCACGGTGAGAACCACCTCTATCGCGGGCCGATGCTGCGTCGGGTGCATGTCCACGGGGATTCCGCGGCCGTTGTCCGTCACCGAGAGCGACCCGTCCGGGTTGATCTGCACGTCCACGAGCGAACAGTACCCGGCAAGCGCCTCGTCGATGGAGTTGTCCACCACTTCGTACACGAGATGGTGGTATCCGCGCTCGCCCGTGTCGCCGATGTACATGGCCGGACGCTTCCGCACGGCTTCCATGCCTTCCAGCACCTGTATGTTGGCGGCATTGTAGTCGCCGGTTCCGGTTGCGGCGGCGTTGTCGTTGTCGATAGGGTTCGTCAGTTCTTCGGCCATTTCTTTTCCTTTGGAATGTCGTTCATATATTATATCATATTTTCGCTTTTATGCACGTCCTTTCCACTCCTGTATCTGCCTTACCAATTCGCCGGACGAAGTCGGCGGCACTTCCGCGATGGCTTTTTCCGCCACTTCGCGCGAATATGAATGCGCGCGTTTTGAATATGCCATTTGGCGGATGCGGTCAACCACGCCTTTCAAGTCGGCGCCACTGTAGCAGTCCGTCCGCGATGCGATGAACTCCACCAGTCCGTTTTCCGCCGGTATGCCGTCTTTGGAAAAGTTCAGTTCGAGAATCTTTCTGCGCGCGGCCTCGTCCGGAAGCCCGACGAACACTTTTACGTCGAACCGTCCCGGTCGCAGAAACGCTTCGTCTATCATCCACGGCACGTTGGTTGCGCCAAGTATCAGGATGGGATTTTTGTTTTTGTCAAGCCCGTCAAGCTCCTGCAGGAGAATTGAAATCACCTTGCGCGTGGTTTCGTGTATTTCGCCGGTGCGCTTCGGGAAGATGTCTTCCATTTCGTCTATGAAGAGCACCGACAGCGGATGGTTGCGCACCTCCGCGAATATCGCCCGTATGTTTCGTTCGGAGTCTCCAACGTATTTTCCGAATACGTCTGCCGCCGTTATCATGAAAAACGGAAGTCCGAGTTCTCCGGCCACTGCGCGCGCCAGCATTGTCTTGCCGGTTCCGGGCGGCCCGTAGAGCATCACGCCGCCGCCGATGGACAGCCCGTATTTGCGCGCTTCGCGAGGATTGCGGGCGGGTTCTATGAGACGCAGGCGGATCTGCTCTTTTGCATCGTCCATTCCGACAACGTCTTCAAGCCGCGTACACGTTGAATGGCGGATGCATGTTGGCCTCTGCCCGGCATTGTCTCCTGGAGGCGCCTTTTGCGGGCGCGGCGCGATGTCGTCTTTCAATGCTCGCTTTATGGAAAACAGCAATCCCAGTCCGATCGCGATGGACAACGCCGCTTTCACGGCGGTGGAAATGGCGATGAATCTGTCGCTGTGCCGCAGGAGAACCGCCATGATGGCGAATACGATTATCCTTGATATTATCGTCAGCGCGGGGCGGATGACGGCATGTACCTTTCGTGGCAACGCGAAGCCATTGAAAAAGCCGGCGACCACCGAGGCTGCCAGATATGCGGCCGAGAGAGCCGCCGCTCCAGCGCCGACGCATGCCGCTACAAACAGGAACTCCGGCTTGTCCGCGCCTGCTCCCTGCGTTGGAATGTTCTTCTGCAGATACGACGCGGCGAGAAGGGCGGCTTGCACCGCGACCGAATACAGAATCAGCACCAAGCCGTGCTTGACGATTTTGCCGCTGGCATTGGAAACCAGTCCGTCGACCAGACCGCGGACCGGAAAGAACAGCATCGCCGCAGGAAGCCATTCCACGCCGAAACGCCACCACGCGGCAAGCGTCGCCGTGATGCCGAATACAAACCCCGCCAAAGAAGCAGAGGAATCTGAATCCATTCGAACTGCAAAATCATTCATGGACGGATTATAGCATATTTCCAGTGTGCATGGGATGTTTTTTGGCTGAGGTTACCCATTTTTTGGCGTGGGGCTGTCTCGACGCGCAGAGAGGGCGAATAAAAAGGAAACAACTTGTTTGAAACAACTTTCATTCACGCGCGGGCACTAGCCCGCGTCCGATGGCAAAACCGATTCTAAAATAAAACCAAGTTTTGCGAACGAGCGCAGCCGGGTTAGGCTGCGCGTAAATGGAAGTTGCACCGGCGCGAAGATCGTGAATGCACCAGTAGCGCGTTCGTGGCTCAAGCGGGACGCGCTTTACCTTGTAATGGCAGCAGCACATGCCTTAGGGGATATAATCAAAAACACCCCACTTTGTGTACATAAGTACCCCCACTTTATGTACACAAACACCCCACTTTGTGCATATATCCCTATAGGGAAAGCGCGGCTATAGGGAAAGTGTGGCATCCCTTTGATTCCGCGGCGTTGCATGAGAGGGCGGCCGTCCCCGACCGCCGAGAACAGGGCGCGTCCAGAGGCCGCGCTCTGTCATGTGAATCGACCTTATTTATTACCGAAGCAATAGGATAATTTCCCCGAATAATCTGGGATAAAGGCGTATTTACTCTGGAAAGTGGTCAAAATATATGGTATAATATTTATGTTCTTTGACAATAAAATGCGTATTGTATGTTATCATTAACGTAGTGGCGTCTTGGCGTGAGATTACTGCGAGATATGAAACCATGCTTCGTGTATGCAATGTTATAGTTGAGCTTTGATGCTTTTTTGATTTGTGAAACAGTGCGTCCTTGGACGCTCCGTGGCGCATGTAGTTGTGATTTGATGCTTTTTTGATTTGTGAAACAGTCCATGCGCCGTAGAACGCGCTCCGCCCGAGTTGTGATTTGATGCTTTTTTGATTTGTGAAACAGTTACACGCTGGACGAAGTGTCTAATTGGTTGTTGTGATTTGATGCTTTTTTGATTTGTGAAACAGTGACGCAGAAGGACGGCCAAGGACAAGGAGGTTGTGATTTGATGCTTTTTTGATTTGTGAAACAGTCGCCGCCCGGCTTTACCAACACGAAAGGAGTTGTGATTTGATGCTTTTTTGATTTGTGAAACAGTTATGTTTGGCAACCACTACTATTCTTCCTAGTTGTGATTTGATGCTTTTTTGATTTGTGAAACAGTTCATTTCACAGTATCCATGACCCCGTGAAAGTTGTGATTTGATGCTTTTTTGATTTGTGAAACAGTGGAATCCAGGAAGCCCCGCGCGGGGGATTGTTGTGATTTGATGCTTTTTTGATTTGTGAAACAGTAAGAATGGGATATACTATTCCGCGTTGCCGGTTGTGATTTGATGCTTTTTTGATTTGTGAAACAGTATTGGGCTGAGATCGCCCTTTACTGTCAAGACAAATCAATGAATTTACGCCTTACAAAAGTAGATGGGCGGAGCCGTTTTATGGCTCCGCTCATTTTTTTTTCAAAAAAATTCCAATTGCATTGGCGTCATGGGAGGTGGTTTGGCTTTCTTGCCGACGATGTGAATCGTATTTTCAAACTGTTTGTCGGTAACTTTGAGAATCGAGACCGCTCCTTCATCTGGAACCATGCGCCTTACTCTTTCCACGTGGACGTCCGCCGCCCCATAGCTTGCACAGTGCCGTATGTAAACCGAAAACTGGTGCATGGCGAATCCGTCATTTAGCAGATCTTTCCGGAACTGTGTCGCACGTTTGCGCTGTAATTTGGTCTCTACGGGCAGATCAAACATGATGTACAGCCACACGATTTTATATCCATTAAGGGCTTCTTGCGAGCAAAGCATCAGCAGAACTCCGGCAATGCCAACTTGTCGACCTCTTTCCTGTAATATTTCGCCAGCGACGCCGTTGTGCATGACACGGCTATCATCAATGGACGGCGCAGGTCGCCCATCTTGACATCGCATGTAAGCATCTCAAGCAGTTTCGTTTTCATTTCATGTGTCAATTGCTCCTGCGGAATGTCAAATGGGGGAAGCCTGCCAAGAACATATTGGTCCACGAATGGGCGATACGGTTCCATTATGTCATCTGCAAGCGCAAAGGCGTTGTATCTGTTGTGATGATGGATGCCATGGAAACAGACAAGTCCCGAGCCTACCAAAGCACGAGCAACAGCTGCCCTCAGAATCGCGTAGCCGTAGTTCAAGGGAGCATTGGGCCATTCGCCTTCGCGATTCCGCACGAAACCGTCATGACAAAGCGTCTGGAAGTAGATTCGCGCCGCCTGGGCTTCGCAATTGGCGGGATCGCCGTTCTTCACCGCTTCCGACAATGACAGAAGCCGTGACGTATGTTTCACTCCGAGTTTCTTCATAAGCGCTGTCTGGTTGGTTATCTTCTGCCGCACGATTTGTCGCCACAATCGTCCCTGGACGGCGGGCGTTGCTGCCAGTTGCGCTTCGGTCGTTTCGGAAGAAACGGTATTTGCGGTGAATGGCAGCAGTTGCGCGGACGGCATGTGGGACTTGTCGCATAGAACAACTGCCACATTGTTCGCAGAAAGAAATTGCAATGCAGCTGTTGTGATGTCGATCATGTCGGATTCCAGAATGACTACACCGATATCCTCCACAGGCATCGTTCGTCGTTCGCCAGTCTCCGCGCTCCAGACAAGCTGCCCGTTTTTCAAAGACAGCTTGCCAATACTTGTGAAACAAAGTGTTCTGGCGATCATTGCAGGAACTCTATAGTGCCGTCAATGTGCATCTTGAAATGGATGCCTTCTAACAACATGTTTTTGAAATAGATACTTGGACTTAACAACAGCAGTTCATGAGGCGACTTGAAATCTATCTGGGATTCGCCATCCTTATGTTTTCCCGCCAATGAAAGATCTCTTGCGAGTACAACGCTTGGCCTTGCTTCAATATGCCTCATAAAGGTTATCCGTCTATCGCTTCTGAACTTGACAACTTTGTACAATCTTTTAGCGAGTTCTGCCGCTGATAAATATTTAACCGAATCGACATTGCCATTCTCAGCGGCAATCGCCATCGTTCCGGGGAATATATATCCAATAAACCCCGCTTGCCTGTCCATGGGTAAGTAATCCGGATTTTTGTGGTTCTGTGCCCATCGAAGAGCGTTGTCCGGCTTGACGAATAATTTTCCGTCCAAAGAAAACATGCCAAGTCGAAAATTAGAACCTTCGGCGACGGTTACATAATATGGCGTTTTGTATGGCTTTGCCGAAGCTGTGGCATGATTGCGTAGTTTGACCGGGTTTGTCGTGTGCGCGACAATCCTTACCTTGTTTATGGGAACACCAGAAGGCATCTTTATCATTCCCGATTCTATGGATTTTATGCCAGACGACTTGAGCCTTTCAATTGACTCTTTGACGATCTCCCGTATGGCTGGATCGACAATCTTGTCTATAATGCCCTCGGCTGCCGCGATTGGACCTGTCAATGGTTTTCGCACCACAAAGACCTTTTCTCCGCTCTTAGGCGACTCTATGCATCCGTAGAACGTGTCTTTATGCAAGGCCCCGCGTACTGTGTCGCCTTTGCTCAGCACGTATTTCACGGTCTTGGACGGATCGTCTTTTTGTGGATGCGCCTTTGCAAGCGCGTTTCGCTTGGAGCTTTGCCTAAGGGTTGTATTACGGAGCACGTGTTTGACGAGTATCTCTTCTGCCGCCAGTCTCGCCTTTTGGGCAAAATCTTTGCATGGGGGCTTGCATACGTCGCACGGTCGTACTGAAGGCAGCACTCCGTCATCCTTCAATGCGGTACAGATGGCGTTGAATCGTGCGGGCGTGAGAGCGGCAATGACTATTGCGTCCTTTGCATGGTGAGTGTGTTCGGTGCGGTCCTTCGCCGCATCTTTCTGCACCCCCCATGCCTTGCGAGCAAAAGCCGTGGCGGCGCCATTCACGGAATACACCTTTGGATAGACGCTTTTGAGTAGTTCGACGGCATGGGAGCTCATGATTCCCGTGTCTACCAGTTGTCTGCGCTTGAATCCAGACAGCCCTTCTGCGGGGGCAACCAGTTTTTCCGAAGGAATTTCAAATCTGCGCAGTTTGTCCTTCCAGTAGTTCAGCTCCATTTTTGTGCGTATGGCTTTTGCGCGTGCGTCGGATTTCGCCTGCGGGTCGGTGTATGTTTTTACTGCCCTGCTGCGCGATCTGAATACCTTCTCCAAAGCCTCGACTTTCTGCCGCCACGGTGCGAGATTCGTGTAAATCTCGCTTTCGTAGTTAGGACAGTCGGTGGGCACCATGCCTTTTTTCACCTGCCGGTTGTACACGGAGTCGCAGAGTGTCTTGTTTGCCATTGAATCGTCGCCCGACATCGATCTTGGAATCGTGTGTTCGATGTCAAACGAATTGCCTGAAAGCAGTTCGCGCAGGGAAATGGTTTTGCCGGTGTAAAGGCACTTTCGGCCTTGCTCTTCCCAAAGGACGTACCGGTCTATTATATCCTCCGTGGCCGATTCACCGATTGCAGAACGCGCTTTGGCTCTTTCGGCTTCGCGGTCCTTTTGCCATAGCTGTACGGCCTTACGGGTGGCGAAGTTGTTCACTTCCCTCGCGAGCTCGATTCTTATTGTGGTATCTCCGTCGATCTTGCCATGGTCTCTCAGATAGTTTACAAGACGGCGCAGCGTTGTCATCGACCGCTGTACAATGGGATTGCGGATCATGCCGAGTTTAACTTTCGGCAATCGGGATGGCATTTCCGGATTCACTGCATAGGTTGAATCGCCTTTCAGGTATAGTTTGTTCCATGTTTCATTATCGACATTCCATTCGTTCAGGAAGTATTCCCTGTACAGATCCATGAGCCTTGGCATTGGTTCGCCTTTGCGCATGGCGTCAGTGCGGGCAGTCTCCCTGATTGTGCGATATCTGAAGGAAAGCTCTTTAAGATGCAGAACGATTTCGTCTTCGTGTTTGTTGAACTGCGGGATTGTGTCTGGCATTTTCGCCATGAGCCGTGCTGTGAACAGGTCGTGTCCCTTTCGAAGAAACCGCAGGATTTTCTTTATGGCTTTGAGAGAGTATTGGGCGTTTCCCTCTTTCGGATGTATATCGCACAGTTTCTTTATGCTTTCATCGGAGAGCGCAGGGAAATGCGTTTTAAACCATTCTGCGAGCTTGGTGTCGTCATCAAAGAAGGTCAATGCATCGAATACCTTCTGCTCGTCGTAAGGCACGTCGCCGAATGCGTTTTGCATCCTGTACCTGATGGAACATGTGGAAACCGTGTCGTCGTCATGATAGTGATGGAAATCAAGGTGTTCATTCTTCATTTTCGTCTTGAACAGTTTCGAAATCGCGCTGAACTTCATGGTTGCCGATTTTTTGAGAAATGCGGTGCAGGCAAGGTCGCGCTCTTCGTTTGTGAGGGGAACCTTCTCATTGGCGATGTTCACAAACGATAGGTTGTTCACGAACGCCCTCATGCGAAATTCTTCAAACAGGGGATGCCCTATTTGCGCACGGGGGCGTCTTGGCCCCTCCAGCGGGCATGGACCGACAAGATGCCGTTGCGAGCGAAGAGGGCGTTGATGGAATATGGCTTTGAAGATGTCGCCGTAAAGTCGGCTGTCTGCTGGAATGCCTTGCGCATTCATGATGGTCGCGAATTCCGTCATGTAATGCTCCATTCTTCCCGTGTAACGCTTGCGTATGCGTGTCTTTGCAAGATTGTTTTTCTCTGCTTCAATGCGTTTGGCAAAGTATTGTCCGAGCGTTTTGCATCCCGCCGCCTCAATCTCCTTCGTAAGAGCTTGAATGTCGCTTTCTACCGTTCCGAGTTCCTTTGCCTCTGCACTTTCATCTTTTACGTCTTTGCGAGAGCTTTTGAATCCGCGCCTTTGTGTGATATGGTAGAGGGCGCGTCCGAGAACGAGTGGAGATACTTTCCCGGACGCAGCTGCGGCCCGGTCGGCATAAGGATTAGACGTATCTGTGGACTTGAGCCATGCGATAAATGCGCTATTCTCCACTGGGTATATGCCCTTTGTGCGCCACTCGGACAGTTCGGCCTCTGTCATCGGACACATACCATTTTCGATCAGAATTTTTAGCAGCGCCCATTTTCGCATCTTTCGATGGAATTTCATGCGTCGTCCCATTCTGGCGGCGCGTCTTGTCGCCGCAGGCGTCTCAAGAGTGTCGTTTGCAGCATCGACACCTTCTGGAAACACGACGACACCCTTGTCGAGTATGTCGCCGGTTATATCGTCTAATATGGCCCAGCCAAGCGAATTGGTTCCAAGGTCTAGCCCCAGCGTTTTCGACATAGATTTTTCCTCTTTTTGTTCTTGTGGATGGAACGGAAATATTATATCTTTGCGCATCTTATCACAACAAGGCTATATGCCGAAGTCGTTTTGAGACTGTCGCCCGGTTCGCCGGGCGTTTTTTGTAATGTCAAAATAAATGCGGCAGCGTCTAGTCCTACTAAGGTTTCCGGCTATCCAGGCAACAGTCACACGGATTCAAGATGTTTTCTTTCGTGCTTTTCGGCCTTTTGCCTGGGCATATGTCCTGCGTTTCGCCATCGGCAAAGACGTTGCCGAGACGAGCGGTATTGACACCGAGGCGCGAATCCAGTCAAACGTACGCTCGTCAGCCTTGTCAAGCCGCTTGTACACGGGCCGCCCTGTCTTGCAGTCTGTGGCGACTATGTGGAACTCCGTCGGATTTGGCGTCGCGCTCCATGGGACGTCGAGAACGCCTGCCGTGAACAGCCCGCGCATCGCCCCGCCTTCAAGCACAAGCCCGGTTTTCATGATAGATTTTTCTCTCTCCTTGTCGTCATGCCAGGTCTGCGGTTTCGATCATGATTTCATTGCCGAGGCGGTTGGGAAGGTCGCCCGCGAGCCCCGCCGCGTCGTCGGTCGCGGCCAACGACGTCACACTCAAGCTATCTCTCCTGGGCATCGAGGACAAGGTGAAGGAAAGCGTTTCGCGGAAGGACGGCGAAACATCAGGAAAGAGGTAGCGGACAGGCCATAGGTGCGCCTCCAAAACGGACGGCGCAGATCGGTCGCATCTAATTGTTCCGAAAAAACATGGTGCGCACGGGTTGGGGGAACTTTGCCTTGAAACGGTCTAGCGGCGGGCGAAATCGACGCGCCGCTGGCAGGGCACGTTGTTTTTGAGAGTAGCTTTGGTTGTTTCTGATCCATGCCGCATTCCTTTGCCCATGGGATTATGATCGCCTCCCTATGGTTCCACGCCGCCGCCCCTTAGGGGACAGCGGCGTAGAGGGGTACGCCTACCCCCGCGCTCCTTTCGCCTTGCGCATTTCGACCGCATCGTCGTGCATCGCGTCCGCTTCGCGCAGCCTTTGGACGAGCGGACAGTCCAGATGTATCCAGCCGCGCTGCGCGAACCAGTCGGAAATGCGCTGCACGGTTTCGACGTACTCGGCTTCGCCCATCCCGAACGCCGCGCACGCCGATTCGACGCTGGCAATGAGCCTGTCGGCGTAGCCGCGCCGCCAGTACGTCCGCGCGTCTTCGCTCATCTTGTCCCACACGCCCGGCAGGGACGGCGTGTGGTACACGTCGTTGGCGGCGAGGATCGTCGCTTCGGCGGCGAAGTAGAACGGGCGTTTCGCTTCGGGAATCGAGCCGTACACGCCCTTGAACTTCGCCACGTCCATGAACGAGAGCGTTTCGGTGTCGCACAGCGCGGCGATGCTCATTGCGCACCTCCCTGCGTCCGCTGCGCGATGCGCCGTTCGCGTTCCCTTGCGCGTTCTCTTATGCGCTCCAATGCTTCGGAATCTTCGGCTTCGGCGCGTGAGGACACGTATCCTCCCAGAACCCGCGCCTTCTCGTCGTCGGTTGCGCGTTGCCACCACGTGAACAGAGCCGATCGCAGAGTGTGGTGCGTGACGCGCCGTCCGTTCGTCTGGATCCAGTTCATGTTGCGCATCTGGTCGAATAAGTACCGCCCGAACGCTTCTGGGATCGTCGCGCCGCCGGGATTCGTGCAGCCGTCGTTGGAGCAGACGCGCAATACGTCGTGCAGCGTGGGAGGGCCGACCTCCGTGTCGGCCATGGCCGGGACGGCGCCCGGCGCGGCGTTAGGCGCGGCGTTGGGTTTTTCGTCCATCGCGCGCGCGTCTTGTGTGTGTGTAATATAATTAGTCTCTGTCTCTGTCTCCGTCTCTGTCTCTGTCTCTGTCGCTTGGGTTTCGTTGGGTTTCGTTGGGTTTTTCGGAGGCCGTCCGCCGAGCTTGCCGTTCGCTCTCGCGGAGGTCTTTTTCGCCTCGCTCTTAGACTTTCCGCCCTTTTGCCCTTCCATCTGTCTTTTATTCGCCAATTCGGCGCTTTTGTCGAGAGAAGGCTTGATTGCTTCAAATACGGCGGCTTCCGGCCCGTCTTCGGGAAGAGGCTTTCCGTAGAGCGCGTAGGTGATTATCGCTTCGTAGAATGCGAGGCGGCGTTCCGGCGGAATCTTCTGCGCGGTTTTGTGATAACCTTCGAAGAAGAGAAACTTTCCGGTTGATGTTTCGTTCATGGTATCGATCCTTTTGGGTTTGCTTTTTTGCGTGTTTTGGTTCGGTGCGTCCAGAGGCCGTGCCCTACCATGCTGCGCTCGTCCGCAAAAACGGTTTTGCCGTCGGGCGCGGGTTGGTAGGGCGCGGCTTCTGGACGCGCCGCTCAGTGTTGAGGGCACATGCCCCATATATACAAGTCAAGATTTTGAGGTTTTGTGTAAGTTGGAAAATGCGCTTGAGATGCGTTTCGCCCTTTATTTTCAAGGTTGAAAAATTTTTTTGCCTTTGTTGGAAACGGCGCGCTGCGCCACGTCGCAATGGTAGGGCGTGGCGTCCTCGACGCGCCGCGCAAATGGATTGCATGTTTTGCGCATCAATCGCATTCCATTTGTTTTGGCATGTGGCGTTGAAACTTGAATAAATATGGAATATCCTGCTAAAATTGCAATTCCTCCAAATCAAGCTCTGATTTGTCCGATTCGGCGCGTGAGGACACGCGCCCTCCCATGGTAGGGCGGGCTTATCTTTAAGCCGTCGATGTCATGTTTTTATCATTGTTAAGTTTCTTGGAAGATGATATAATTTGTTCACTTGTTTCCTTTATTGCGGGTTGTTGTCGAACGGGTGTCGGCAAACCATGAGGTTTCTCCCGTCGACCTCGCGAAAAAGGCATTTGCAACTGTTTTACATGAATAAGAATATTGTATGTATTGGCGCAGGCTATATCGGTGGTCCGACGATGGCCGTCATTGCAAAGATGAACCCCGACCGCAAAGTGGTGGTTGTTGACATAAACGCCGAGCGTGTCGCGGCATGGAATTCCGACGACTACAGTCTGCCTATTTACGAACCTGGGCTGGTGGATGTTGTAAAGGAGGCAAGGGGAAAGAACCTTTTTTTCAGCACGGACATCGAAAGCGCCGTGAGGGAATGCGATATCGTGTTTGTAGGCGTGAACACTCCCACGAAGATGTTTGGCAGGGGGGCCGGACGTGCCAGCGACCTTCAATATTGGGAGTCTACCGCCCGTGAAATAAAGCGGTTTGCGAAAAGCGACAAGATAATCGTCGAGAAGTCGACGCTCCCCGTTCGCACCGCCGCAGCCATGGACGCCATTCTCAACGACCACGCCGAACACAAGTTCACAGTCCTAAGCAATCCGGAGTTCCTTGCGGAGGGAACTGCCATAAAGGATCTGCTCGAACCCGACAGGGTGCTTGTAGGCGGGCCGCAGAACGCGGACGGCGCGACGGCGATACGGGAAATCGTCAATGTATACGCGGCCTGGGTTCCAAAGGCGAAGATACTCACGACCAATGTCTGGTCGGCCGAGTTGACCAAGCTTGCGGCGAATGCGCTGCTTGCGCAGAGGGTGTCGTCCATAAACGCCATTGCCGGCCTCTGCGAGGCGACAGGCGCAGATGTCGACGAAGTAGCTAAGGTGGTTGGCGCTGACAGCCGCATCGGGCCCAAGTTCCTCAAGGCGGGTCCGGGTTTCGGCGGAAGCTGTTTCAAGAAGGACGTGCTGAATCTCGTGTATCTCTGCGAGACATTCGGGCTGCACACTGCGGCGGAATACTGGATGGGTGTCATCAAAATGAACGAGCATCAGCAGGAACGCATAGTTTCGCGCCTCTTCCGCGAAATGTTCAACACCCTTGCCAACAAGAAAATCGCGCTTTTCGGGTTTGCTTTCAAGGCCGACACCGGCGACACGCGCGAAACGCCTGCCGGAACCGTGGCGCGTCTGCTTCATGAGGAACACGTGAGGATCACGGTCTCAGATCCGAAGGCGCTGGTGAACGCGCGCCGTGATTTGTCCGACCTTGACGGCATCATGTACGAGGAGGATGAATACAAGGCTGCGGATGGTGCGGATGCCATAGTGCTGATGACCGATTGGAGGCACTATCCTTCCCTTGACTGGCAGAGGATCTACAAGCAGATGCGAAAGCCGGCTTTGGTTTTCGACACGCGAAACTGCCTTGACGCCGCATCGCTGAAGGATATTGGATTCAAGGTTCTCAATATCGGGAAATAACGACGCGACGGAATCCGCAGGCTTGCACCGTTCAATCGAGATGTGCTATAACCCCTTTCAACAACAAAAAAAGGAGGTAACGTGTCGAAGATGAACAAGGTGCTGGCAATTGCGGCTGCCGTCGCCGCGTCGTGCGTGGGCGTCTGCTGTGTTCCCGTTCTCGCGGCCGGCTGCTTTTTTCGCATTCGTCCTTGCGTTTTCACCCCTTTTGTCCGTCTTCGACAATTTGATGCGTTTGTTGAGAGATTTTTTGAATCTGTTCTCTTTCATGGTTTTTTTTTCTTCACTTTCCGGCGCGGCCTTCATGGCTTCGATGGGAAAAACGCCTCGAATCAGTTCATGTGGTATCTAGCGTTGGTGCGTGTGCGTGTTGCGTTTGAAACCGGGAAGTGGTAGACTTGCATTCCCAAAGGACGATAAGTATGAATGATCTTCCAGAGAAGTCCGGTGAAGACGCCGACAGCGGCGGAAAGGCCTGCTGCCTGACGGTGGCTGGCAGCGATTCCGGCGGGAACGCCGGCGTGCAGGCCGACCTGCGCGCGTTCCATGCTTACGGTCTGCACGGCTGCACCGTGTTTGCCGCGCTAACCGCGCAGAACCCTTTCGGTGTGTCCGCCGTCCATGAAGTGCCGCCGGATTTTGTAGCGGCTCAGCTCGACGCCGTGCTCGGTGTATACGCGATTAAGGCGATGAAGACCGGTATGCTCGCCCGCGCCGCCGCGATCGAGGTTGTCGCGGATCGGATTGCCGCCCATGGTGAAATCGTGAAGGTTGTTGATCCGGTGATGGTGGCGACAAGCGGTGCGCGGCTGATTGAGGAGGACGCCGTCGAGGCGCTCAAGGCGAGGTTGTTTCCGCTGGCGACTGTGGTTACGCCGAATTTGCCCGAGGCGGAGGTACTTGCGGGGCGTCCGATAACATGCCGCGCCGACGTGCGCGAGGCCGCGAAGGAACTGCACGGACGTTTCGGATGCGCCGTGCTTGTGAAGGGCGGGCATGCCACGGGCGACCTTGCGCCAGCCGAGGACACCTTGTACGACGGCGCGGAGTTTCATGCTTTCGTGCTTCCGCACATTGCCAATCCCATCTCCACGCACGGCACGGGATGTTCCCTTGCCGCGGCGCTCGCCGCCGAACTCGCTCTTGGACGTCCGCTTCCCGAAGCCGTCGCCGGCGCAAAACGATACGTCCACGACGCAATAGCCTCGTCATATCTGGTAGGACGAGGCTGCGGCGTGCTTGGATGGGGCGCGGCGGTGCGGCGGCGTTGATTCCGTCAGAGGCGGATCGTGCCTGCCGCAAGTTCCGCCCGGTACGATGCGACGGCAAGTGCGAGACCTTCCTTGAGGGAAATCTTCGGCGCCCATCCGAGCGAGCGTATGAGCGAGGTGTCGCACAGTTTGCGTGGAGTGCCGTCCGGCTTCGTGGAGTCCCATACGATCTCCGCCGTCGAGCCGGTGGCCGTTTTGACGGCTTCAGCCAGTTCACGTATTGTAACCTCTTCGCCGCTGCCCACGTTCATCAGGTCGGGCGGGTCGTCCATCGAAAGTGCGAACAGGCATGCCGCGGCGAGGTCGTCCACGTGAAGGAACTCGCGGATGGCGGAGCCCGTGCCCCACAGGATGACGCGGTCTTTCGCCGTCTCGAATTTGCGTATGAGCGTGGGCAGTACGTGGCCGTGTTCTATGTCGTAGTTGTCGCCCTGTCCGTAAAGGTTGGTAGGCATGAGCGAGTGGTACAGGAGGCCTCTCTCGCGGCGCAGGAACTCGCAGAGCTTGAGGCCGGAGATCTTGGCGAGCGCGTATCCCTCGTTCGTCTTTTCGAGCGGCCCCGTGAGAAGCGCGTCTTCGGGAATCGGCTGCGGAGCCATGCGCGGGTAGATGCACGTGGAGCCGAGAAAGAGCAGACGCTTCACGCCCGCCTCCGCCGCGCCCCACACCGTGTTCATGGCGATCATCTCGTTTTCGTAGAGAAAACGGGAGTTGGCGGCGGAGTTCGCGCCGATTCCGCCCACGCGCGCGGCGGCGATCACTGCGACGTCTGGCCGCTCCGCCTCGTAGAACGTCCGCACCGCCGCAGGATCGAGAAGGTCGAGTTCCGAATGCGTGCGCGTCACCACGTTGGAGTACCCGGCGGCGGCGAGCGCGCGGCATACCGCGCCGCCTACCATTCCCCGGTGTCCGGCGACGAATATCTTTGCCGTCTTTTCCATCATGCGTTCCTCATCTTCAGTTCCTTTTCCGCCAGCTTCAAGTCGGCATCGACCATCATCTTGACGAGGTCGCGGAACTTCACCTTCGGCTCCCAGCCAAGAAGGGTGCGTGCCTTTGTCGCGTCGCCGAGGAGCTGGTCTACTTCCGTCGGGCGCGTGTAGCGAGCGTCGTAGTCTACGTACTTTTCCCAGTCAAGTCCGACCTGCGCGAACGCAAGTTCGAGGAATTCCTTGACGGAGTGCATCTCGCCGGTCGCGAGCACGAAATCTTCAGGAGCGTCGTGTTGGAGTATGCGCCACATTCCTTCGACGTAGTCGCCGGCGAAACCCCAGTCGCGCAGGGAGTTGATGTTGCCCATGTAGAGCTTGTTCTGAAGTCCCATCTTGATG
>JAFPNP010000304.1 GCA_017411125.1 Kiritimatiellia bacterium | reverse complement strand
GTGATCTTGCCCACGTTCTGCTGGCCGACGGCCTCGAATACGGTGTTGAGGTCGCTGTCGTTACCGGTAAGTGGATGTTTGCCAGGCGCCATCGGACCGCCGGAGGCGAAAATCGTCGGGATGTTCACGCGCAGAGCGCCGATGAGCATTCCAGGAACGATCTTGTCGCAGTTCGGCACGCAGATGAGCGCGTCGAAACAATGGGCGCGGGCGACGGTCTCGACGCTGTCGGCGATCAGTTCGCGGCTGGGCAGCGAATATTTCATGCCCGGATGCGCCATGGCGATGCCGTCGCACACGGCGATCGTGTTGAACTCCATCGGCACGCCGCCGGCCTCGACGACGCATTTCTTGAGAAACTCGCCAACCTTGTTGAGGTGGCAGTGGCCGGGCACGAACGATTCGTAGCTGTTGCAGATTCCTATGAACGGCTTTTTCATGTCCGCGCGCGACATTCCAGCCGCGAAGAACAGCGAACGGTGCGGCGCGCGCTCGACGCCCGCCTTGACTTGATCCGAAACCATCTTTTTCATCTTCCTGTCTCTTTCTTTCATCATTGCTTGATCGGCCGCGATTCGCGGCCGCGTTTTTCGCTACGAAGCTGCTTGAGGGCGACCTGCACGGCGCAGGGCGTTTCCTTGCCAGTCCAATCCTTAGACGCCACCCATTCCTCGGCGGCGAAAATCCGTTGCGCGGCCTCTTCGTAATCAACGCCGCCAAGCTCCACGAGAAGGCGTATGCCACGGTCGATAAGCTTCTTGTTCGATATGGAAACCCAGCTCATCCAGTTTCCGGCGACGCGGCCGGAAGCCGCCATCGTGCCGGTCGAAAGGCAGTTGAATGCCAGTTTCACGGCGAGATGCTTCCAGATTTCAAGGGGCGAGTCGGCAATCGGGAACGGGAAACCGAATTCCGTCTTTTCCGGCCACGCGGCGGCGAGGCGGTTCGCCGCTTCAACGAACTCCGGCGTCTCGCCAGGCACGCGCAGCACGACGGCGGCGGCGCGTGGATAGCCCGCGATACGCTCCGGCGAAGGCTCGTTGCCGATCATGTAGGTGACGAGATCGGAATACTTGATGAGCGGAGGACGGTCGATGAACGACTGCGGCATGCCGAGCGAACGGGCGTCGTCCGACGTGAACTCCAGGCAGCGCGGACGGCGGCGCAGCATTTCGTTCCAGCACTCCTCCGTCGGATGGAGAGGATTCTTGACGAACGCCCACGACTGTGCAAGATGCTTTTCGCGGCTGGAGCGAAGAGGCGGAAGCATGAACGTGGGGCTGCGCTCGGTGTTGTCGGTGAACAAATCCAGCATGCACTTGTCGGCAAGGTAGGTGATGCGTCCGCCGGCGGCGTACACGCCCTTCTCGAACTCTATCGCCTTGACGAGCGCGTCGCGGCCCGCGGACGATTCGAGACCGGCGAGCAGGTTTTCGAACGCGAGGGTGCGGTCTTCCGCGGTTTCCTTCGCGAAACGCGGCATCAGGCGGCAAAGCGCAGCCTCCAACGCGCACGAACCGAGAAGTTGCTCGCTCGTGGTGGCCTGCATCCGCGTGGAACCGGCGAGCGACATCGAACCGCAGTAGATGTCGAGGACCGTAACCTTCGGATTGTCGATCGCCTCGCGGCAGCGGTCGAGACGGGCGCGAAGAATGTCGGCGGGGTTGTTGAACACGAGGAAGCACTTCGCCCCGTGGTCGGCCGCGTACTTCAGCGTTCCGAGGACAGAGGACGTTTCGCCGCCCTCGGTTATGGCGACGAACGTGTCGCCCTCGCCCACGCCAAGGGCTGCGGCCTGCCTGCTCCCGCCCTCGGCGAAGTCCTCGAAGAACTCTACCGAACGGATCAGCGCGAAATCGCCGCCCGTCATGATGGACGCGATCCTGTCCGCATATTTTTTCTCGCTTTCCGAAAGTTCCGCAGCGCGGCGGTGGAAGAAATCACGCCACATCGATTCCAGCAGGATCGAGAGCCGTCCCGTTGCTCCGCATCCGGAAAAGATGATGCGGCCTTTCGGAGCGCTCACGGTCTCGACCATCGAATCCACCAGCCGTCCGAACTTCTCGCCGGCGAAGACGTGGCGCATGACGATAGGTATCTGTCTGTCGCCGCGCTGGAGGCATTGCACGCCCGCGAGAGTGGAACGCTTGAAATCCTCTTCGAGCGTGGCGGTGATCGGGTTCGACTGCTCCGTCGGCAGGAATCCGAGATGAAACTGCTTTTCGCCGTCGACGAAGTGGCGGGCTTTCGCCTTCGCGGCGTCAGAGCACTTGAAAGGCGGCAGAACATCCTCGGATACCGTCGTCGAAAGAGCCTTGAGCATGTTGCGGCCAAGCTCGCGTCCGCCGTCCTGCGTGTACACGCCTCCGCAAAGCGAATACCCGAATTCGCAGCATATGCTGACCCAGCAATTCGTCAGGGAAGCGACCCACTGCCGCGACGTGGAAAAGCCTTCCTTGCGGGCTTTTTCCAACTTGGCGGCATACCCTTTGCCAATCTTGATATCGTGCCTGCCGTGGTACACGAGCGCGCCATCCTTGGACGTCTCGGCCCAATTGCGCCGGAATGCATCTATGCGCGCATTCTGCACGGAATCAGCCGAAGCGAAAGTGAACGCGCAATCTTGCTCCGGATCGTGGCGGTTTGAACGGACGTGCGGCGAATGAAGATCCACGAACACGACTTCCTTCCCGGCCGATTCGCGCACGAGCAGCTCCTTGAAAGCGCGCACGGATGTGTAGATTCCGGCGATATAATCGCGGTTGTGGTCGTGCGGAATGCGGTTCTTGCCCTGGTCGCCGGCTTCGACGCCGTCCTTGTCCATGAAAGGCACGAACACGCAGTCGGCATTGTCCCGGATCCATTCGCCCTCCGGCGAGCCGGACAGGATTTCATCGACCACGCCTTCCATCACAGGGTTCGCCGTCGTCTCGCACGCATGGTGGCGAGCCGTGAAGGCGAAAAGCCACTTTGCCGCGCCCTTCCGGCACCGCACGCGCAGCAGCTCGGTGTCGCGCCGGCCGTTCTGCGATTTGCACAGCACCCCGAACTGGACGCCGTCCTTGCCCTTCCACCTTTCGCACGCCGCGTCCCAGTGCATTTGAGAGTACGGAATCGACACGGCGAAGCGCGTTGCGTTCTCGTCCGCGCCGAAAGTATACGTGAACGCATTGTTGGACTTGTGGCGCCGCCCGTCGGAATTGAGCCAACGCCACGTCCTGCCGCCGTCGCGGCTGATGGCCGGGCCGAGCGAGGAAAGATAATCGTAGCCGTTCTTCGGGAACTGAAAGCGGAGCGTGCGCCCGGCGGCGCCGGTGAGGGTGAAATCCCAGTGGAACCAGTTGCCCTTCGTGTCGCGCAGATCGGGAGCGACCTTGACGACGCCGGCTTTCTCGTCGAATCCGGAAAACTTCACGTTGCCGCCCGGATACGCGCAGCCGATCTTGATGTTCGCCGTGTCCGCCGCAGCAAGCAAAGCCGTCTCGCCGGCCTTGAAATCGCGCTCAAGCGTCGTCTCGCCGCTGTTTCGAGTGCAGCCGCGCTTCCATCCACGCGGCATGGTCACGCAGCCAAATGGATCGACAAGACGCAGGCGACCGCCCTTCTCGGACTTCACTTCCACGCGCACGACCTTTCCGTCCTTCATCTCGGCGGACAGCAGGAAGCATCCCTTCGCGCGCAGGTTCTCGAACATCGCGTCCGCGCCCGTCCAGTTGGGGAACACCTTCACGAACCCGTTGTCGCACTGGACGAGCATCGAATGAACGAACTCCATCGCGCCGATTTTCTCGACGCCGTGGACGTTGTCGTGAATGTGGAAGTTCTTCTGCATGATGTTCAGCTGGTGTTTCTTGAAAGCGTCGATGACGTCCCGCGCCGGATAGCCCGCGCGGATCGCCGTTGCGAAAAGCTTGGGCGTCTGGTTGATGCCGGACCATGCCTGTCCTTTCGCGACGGCGATGTTGCCGTCCACCGCGCCAACGGCGAGCGCGCGGAATTCCGGCGTAACGTCAAAGGCGAACTGCTCGCCGGGGATGACGCTTTCGAGGTTAAGCGCGTTGCCGCCGGACGGATTTGCGGAACCGTCCGCGTTTTCCACGCCGGAGAGCATCTTGACGGGCTTTCCGTCAATTGGATAAACGCCGACAGGAAGCGGCGAAAGGTGCTCGTGCATGTCCTTCCACGCGGCGAGTTTCGCCTTCGGCACGTCAATGCCGATTTCGCGCAGCACCGGCGCAACGTCCACGAGCGTCGCAAATAGGTGTTTTACGCATCCGAGCGCTGGAGCGCTGTTCTTCGCGAGGCCGCTGCCTTCCCAGTGCGAATCCCACACGTTATAGCGGTAGCCGCCGCCCGGCGCAGCCTCCCTCTCGCACCATTTGAGGAAGAAGTTGGCGGTCTTGTCGAGGACTGGCCACACCTTTTTCAAGTAACTGCGATCGAGGGTGTATTCCCAATGCGTACACATCACCGCGCACTGGAATGCGCCGTCGGATACCTGGCTCCAATGGCTGTCGTGCCCTTCCGCGCTCGTACCCCACGGCCCGAGCGCGACAGGATAGAACGCGGCGTCTTCGATGCC
>JAFPNP010000303.1 GCA_017411125.1 Kiritimatiellia bacterium | reverse complement strand
GCGGTGGCAGTAGCAGTACTACAATCGAAAACGGCAAAGAGAAGATTGATAAAACCGACAGCACCTACTGGCAGGGTGGCAACGGCGGCGACGGCGTGGTGATCATCTCCTACGAGGTACACGGCCGCGACCCTGTCGCAGAAGAGCCGCGCATCACGATGACGCGCTGCAACTACGTGGAGGAGGTCAACGAAGAGGCGGGGGACAATGTCGCTGGTATCGCCAAGATCGATTACCGCCTGTACTGGGCGGGCTTGCAGAACGACCTCGCCGACATCTACGTCCATTACAGCACTGTCAGCTCCAACGACCTTGAAAGCGCCGATGGTGGCGAATGGGTCAAGGTCGCGGAGTCCTCCGTCGGCATCGGGAGCCTTGTGTTCGTGCCGCCGGCCGTCGGCTATACGTACTGGGTGCGCCTTGTCGCGCGCAAGGGCGCGAACTCGTATGCGTTTTCGGAGGAGATCGCCTCGTTCACTGTGCCCGCGATTTCGCTCACTGCCGCCCACTGGACTGAGTCGGAGAACTCGTCCGCCGAAGACTTCGCAACCATCACCTACAGGCTCCACGACACGAACGAGCTGACGCACGTCTACTGTTACTGGAGCGAAAACAGGGCAGCTCTTGAAGGAGACGAACCGCCGTCCGGCGAAGGCGTGTTCCTCCTTGACCTCGGCGCGAACACCGGAACAACACTTTCCTCGAAGACAACCTTCACCGTGCCCGCGACCGAGGGGCTGGAACGCAACAGGACATACTACTTCCGACTTGCTTCCGGCGATGACCAGGGCCTTGAGCTTTTCCCCTCGGACGAGATCGTAGAGCTCGATACGAAAGAGACGCCGATTACCGTGCTCAACAACGCATCGTGGCATGAAAGCAACGTGGCCACGCTCAACTTCACGGCAATCGTCGGCAAGCTTGATCCAGAGGAAACGCAGCTTGTCGCGCTGTACTCGCGCGTGCAAAGCGACGTGACAGGAAAGGATCCGGAGCAGAATGAGTCGGTGACGACCATCAGCCTCGGATTCTGTTCCGATCTCGGCCTTGACGTCCCTGCGCCGTCCGCGACCTTCCCGCTCTGGTCGGAGGTAGCCACCAACTACTATGTCCGCCTTGCTCTGGCGACGAACGTCGTCGAAGAGACAGAGGGCGTCGTCACCACAAACCTCGTCCTCATCGCCGGGTCGTATTCGCAGGCGACAAAGCAGATCGCCGTATCCGCCGTCGAGCCGCGCACGCTCCTCTACATCGTGACGGCGAATCCGAAGGTGATGTGCTATGGCGACGAACCGCTTCCGCTTGACTACGGATTCAAGTATGCCGGCCAGATGGAAGGCTGGGGTTGGGAGAACCGATATGCGCTCGAAGGCGATATCGCCTGCGACGTCACTTCTACGTCGGCGTCCGGGAACTATCCCATCACGCAAGGAACGTTGATTCTTCATAACGGCGGACAGGAGCAGTTCCATACCGACGACGATGGCGTGGAGCGGAAGTACCAGCACAAGTTGACCTACTCCGGCGCGACGTACACGATCACCAACGCCGTGTTCACGGCGGGAATCGAGGATGTCGTCACCAACTACACGGGCGATGCGTTCGACGCGAGCGGACTGGTGAAGACGATCTCCGGCATTCGCAACGAGCAGCCCGTCACGTATCGCTATCGTGCGAACGGCGCGGGCGACTGGGGCGAGATGCCGGCGTTCACGAACGTGGGGAACCACCTTGTGCAGTTCGTGGCGTCGGCTCCGAACCACGACGACGTGCACAGCTCGTTCAAGGTGACGGTGACGCCGGCGCCGCTGACGGCGATGATCGAGGGCGTGACGGTGAACTACACGGGAGCCGCCATCACGCCGGCCGTCGTCACCAACGTGACGGGTCTTGTGCGTGGCGACATCAACACGCTCACGTGCGAGTTCCGCGACGAGGCGGGCGAGTGGCAGAGCGAGGTGCCGTCGTTCACCCTGCCTGGCACGTACAAGGTCTTCTTCCGCGCGTCCGCGCCGAATCACGCGACCAGCGTGACCAACTGCACCGTCGTGATCAACGGCTGGGACTTCAAGGTCAACATGGACGGCATGACCGGGTATGGAACCCCGATCATCATGGGCAAGCCCGAATGGATCGTCAACAACAACCTCTCCGGCATGACGGGAGTTGAGCTTTCGGACAACGATACCCGCTATGGCGCGCTCGATGCGATCTGCGCCAACGGGCTTCGCCTGTGGCAGAACTATGTCCTCGAGCGCGAGGACTTCTCCAAGAAGGTGGTTGCAACGATCATGCAGCAGGGAAGCATGGTGAATCCGGACTCGTTCGTGGTCCACTTCCCGAACATCGAGCCGCTGATGGGCACCGGTCTTAAGGTACGATACCGCCTCGACAGGAAGCTCAGGCGCAATCATCCGACGAAGGACGAATTCGCCGCCGCGAGCTTCGAGATCGGCGAGCTGACCTCCAAGTACGAGACGAACGTACCGCTCAATCAGGGCGATCCGACGGGTCTCTACGTGTTTAACATCGTCTTCTCGCCGACGAACGAGACGCTTACGGGCCAGTCTGTGATCGCCTCCTGCGCCACCATCGGCGTGCTGCGCGTTTCGAGCGCACTCACGAATACGGTGACGGTCGCGCCGTGGCTCTCGATGTCCATTGACAGCACGAACAAGATCGAGGTCGCCGTGACGGATGTGGTCAATCCGTTCTGCATCGGCGGCGGCGACGCCATCCACGCATACGAAACCGAGGAGGGGACGTTCCGCGTGTGGGAGTGCAAGGGCGACGGTAAATGGAACTCTCCTGCGACAGTCAACACGAGCGGTGTCTCCCAGTCCAAGGCCGAAGAGACGACCTTCGCACCCGGCAAGGCGTTCTGGTTCGTGCGTGACGCGCCGGGTGACTACATTTACCTCGTTGGACGCTACACGGGCGATGATTACGAATTCAACATCGAGGGCGGAAGCACCGATGATCCTGGCCACACGCTCGTCGCGAACCCGACGTTCTTCGACGTCGCACTGAACGACCTCGCGTTCGTGGACGGCGAGGGCAATCCGGCGACGCCGGCTGACGGCGACCGCATTGTGTTCCAGGACATCGCGGGAATCCAAACTATCTACTCCCCGCATGCGACGACGAAGAAGTGGGGACGCATCGTGCCAACGAAGGTTGGACGGCGTATCCAGAACGTGTGGACGGAAGACGGCACCAACACGGTTGGCACCGGCTTCTGGTACTACCGCACGGCGAACGATGATCTTAAGATTAAATTTGAAGCGTCGAAATGAGATAGGGTACATCGATGAGATTTGACATATTCAAGATAGCCGCGTGTGCGGCATTGGCATTGACGGCGGGTGTCGCGTCCGCCGGTGACGATGTTCTGTACTGGATGGTCGGTAGCGATGCGACTGTTGAGAAGGGCGGCGTGACCACGTCTGTCTCCTCGTTCTTCGAAAACTACGGTGCGACTGAGGGATCGGCGTTCGCCGCGCGTGTGCGCGTGACCGGGGGCAACATTCAGGATGGGCAAGACGTGTTTCTCGACCTCTACATTCCTGGTTATGGCCTTGACGTAGGCGGCGGGGAGTATGGCGTGGAGTTCTCCGAAGTCGGCGGCTACTGGGGTGCGGGCGTTCCCACCGGCAACCAGTCGCCTTCGGGCGACTACTCCGCCGGAACGCCAGAATACAGTTTCATCGTGGAACTTGGCAACATCGACTCCAGCGACAACTGGACGACGGTCGCGACGAGCGCGTCGGCTTCGTATTCGTCGCTGGGCGACTATATCCACGAGACGTTCGACATCAACCCAGGCCAGATTGCAGTTTGGGCTCCGAACATGTTTACCGCTGTTCCTGAGCCCTCGAGCGGATTGCTGACGTTGATCGGTTTTGCGTTCCTTGCGCTGCGTCGCAAGAGAAAAGAGGCATGACGGCGTGGTGGGCGGTCGGCAGGCTTTCTTGAACCGTCTCTACGTGCTGCTGTTCGGCGCGGCCGTCGCCGCGCTTTCATGGGCGTGGCAGTTCGATTCCGTGCCGCCTGACATGGCCGAAAGCCTTTCCGTGGCTGCGGGGCTGCGTCCTCCGTCCGGCACGGTGTCGCTTCTTTGGCTTCATGTGGCGGGGGCGCTTTGCCGGAGTCTTGGCGTCGCCGCGGCGGAGACCGCGCTTCGCATTGCCGGGCACGTGTCGCTCGGCGTCCTCGCAGTCCTTTCCGCCGCGTTGTTCAGGATGCTGCTTCCGGTTTCGTTCACGCGTGGTGCGCATGTTGCTTCATGGTGGCGCGGCTGGGAGCGCTTCGTGGTGTTTCAGGGTGCGGCGCTCTTTTGCTGTTCCCATCCTGTCTGGAACGCGTTCCGCTGGTTCTCGTCGTCCGCGCTCCAGACGCTGCTTGCAGTTTTGGCGGCAATAGGAGTCGTCGCTTATTTCAGGACGGGGCGCCGTCCGCTTCTTTGCGCTGCTTTCGCCGTGACGGGCGTACTTTCGGCGGATACGCCGGTTGGCGCGATGCTGCTGGCCGGCATGGCGGCGCTGCTTTACGTCCGCTGGCGTCTTTACGGCGTCGGGACTGCCGCGACGAAGCTTGAGAATCCCCTTGCGAACGCGCTTCTGCCGTGGCGGCTCACCCTGTCGTTTGCGGCGGGTGCGCTTGCCGGCGCGGCTCTCGAATGGTACGCTTTCGATGCGCATGGCGGTTTTGGCGTGTTCGGATGGTCGTTTGGCGACTATGCGCTGGAGGGGGCGATCGGCTACTTCGGGGCGTTTGCGTCTGCTTGCACGCCCGTCGGCGTCTTGGCTTTCCTGGTGGTCGCCGTGTGTCCCGCTTTGACGGAGGCGGGTTTGCTCGGAAGGGCGGCGGACGACGAGAGGCACTTGTCGTATTTCGACGGGGCCGTTTTCGCGGCATGCGGCCTCATTGCGATTCTGCAGCTCGCCGGCGCAAGTCGGCTCTGGTTCTGGACATGGGCGGGCGAGCATGGATGCGTGCGCGACGACGTGCTGAAGTGCGTGGCGGCGTTCTTGGGTTCGCTCGCGGTCATGTGGGCGGTCGCTGTATTTACCATAGAGCTTTATCTCCGCAACTTCCGCCGCGTCGCCACGCTCAAGTTCCAGGACGCCGCGGAGTCTGCCGGCGCGACGGAGGCGTTCGCGTCCGTGAACCGTCTCCAGCGCGTCGTTCGCGTGTCGTTCATGTTCCTGCCGGTCGTTGTTCTTGGATGCGTGGTTCCGTATCGTATGCAGCGGCTGGAGCGGACGATGCTCGGAATCGTTGCGGACGCGTCGCGGGAGACGGTTCGCGAGTGTGGCGGCGCCAGGTATCTATTTACCGACGGAGGCCTTGACGCGGCGGTCGAGCTTGCGGCGGCGGAAAATGGGTCTCGGCTGGTCGCTCTTTCGATGATGGGCGGTATCGACGACCCGCGCGAAAAACATCTTCGGACGCGCGGAACGGAGGATGCGGAGGACAAGGCGATTCTCGCGCGAGGCGCCGCGGATGCGCTGCGGACGTGGGTGCGTTCGCGTCCCGACAAGTCCGGGTCTTACGCCGTGCAAATCGGTTTCGAGCTGTGGCAGCGCAGCGGACTCGCGATGCCGGAATGCTCCGGGCTCGTGGCGCGTCCCGGCGGTTTTCCGCCGGAGGAGGCGGAGCGCGGCGCGGAAGCGGGGCGTTCGCTGGCCAGGCGCGTTCTGGACGTCTACGCAATGGGCGATCCGGAGTCGTGCGTAGATCGTTCCCTGCGCGATGCGTTCATGTTCACCCAGTGGAGACTTGCCGTCCTCGCCCGCCATCGCGCCAACGCCTGCGACGCGAAAGGAAAGGGTGCGCAGGCGATGGAGGAGACGCGCCTTGCCGACGCCCTCGACAAAAAGAACGGTGCGCTTGCGAAAATCCGCGCGACCATGGCGTGGGCGAGCAGGCGGAAGCTTGAACGGATGACGGCGAGGGAGGGGCTGGGAATGAGCCTGAATCGGGCCGACTTCGCCCTGGCCCGCGTGTTCGCGCTCAGGATATTGGAGGTTTTGCCTGACGATCCGTCCGCCAACTTCGCGGTTGGCATGGACTTCTTCGTGCAGGGCCAGTACGCCCGGGCGCAAGCGTATCTGGAGCGGTGCCTCGAAGGTCGTCCGAACGACCCTGCGGTCTTGAACAACATTGCTCAGTGCCGTCTGAGGCAGGGCGATCCGGCGGGCGCCATGCCCTATGCCGTGCGGGCGCTGGAGATTCTGCCAGATTCGCAGGAGGTCAAGCGCACGGTCGAACGTGCCAAGGCCGCGCTTCGTCCGCAGCGCTCCAAGCGCACGCCTTGACCTTCCGCCGCAGACCGCCGAACCGGTGGCGCTTGATGGAAATGACGTGGTCGTGACCGCGCCGACGGACGCAGTCTGCGACATGTTGCGCCATATGTTGCGATGTTTGGATTTGTATTTTTCCGCATTTACCCCCTTGCGTTTAGTCCGCATTTCATGTATACTATTCGGGCTTGTCGGAAATAGACGCCATTATAGCTCAGTTGGTAGAGCACTTCCTTGGTAAGGAAGAGGTCGGCAGTTCGATTCTGCTTGATGGCTCCATTGAGGACGGGCACGTAAACACAACTCACAGGAGATAAAAATGGCAATGCCGTGACCGGGCAGGGCGCTGTCCCACTTGGTTCTCTGGCGGTTCTCGATGAAGAAGGACTCCTTCTTGACGGGAGTGTTCAAGCGGTAGCCGGTGTTGCTCACGTTGAGTGCTTTGAGGCTGAACGAGCCAGGCTCGGTGATGACCTCTGGTGTAGCAAAGCCCAGAGCATAGCGCTCGAAGAGCGAGAAGCCGCAGGGCGTGCGTCCGTAGTTAAGGTCGCCACCCATCGCCATGAGCGACCATGTGTCGGGAGTCACGCATTCGCCGTCGTACATGTTGCCAGTGTCGTAGAAATCGGGCAGTCCGAGCACATGACTGAACTCGTGGCACATGGTGCCGATGCCTTCAATCACGCTCCAGTCCGAAGTCCCAAAGAGTTCGTTGGAACAGGCGTAACGACTGAGATAGACACCGTCCTTGCGCACATTACGGTAGTAGCTGATGTCAGACTGGTGGGGCCAAAGCAGTCGGCTGTCGTTGCCCTGGACGTACGACCCGATTCCGGAAAAGATGAAGTAAATCATATCGACCACGCCGTCGCCATCGACGTCGTAGTCCTGAAAGTTCACCTCAGAGTCGGCTGCCGTGCAGGCATCAATCATCAGCTGTATAGCATTTTCCGACCCTTGAGGGTAGTACTGGCTGCGGTTCACTTTCACCGGCCCCACGACATCGAAGGTAGGAACGAACATACCGTCGGAATTGTCGCGGAAGTAGTCGCGTATGCTGCCCGTGAAGCGTACATTCATACCATCTGCATAGAAGTTTGTGCGATTGTTCCCCGTATAGTTGTCAGCGTTAATCATGTCCTCCATGAGCGCGGCATAGTCGTTGTAGCGGAAAGGACAGTCGTTGTACTCAACGAGCAAAACCAGTCCGCGGAACTGCGAGTAGTCGTAGATATTGGCACGCCGCTGGCTGAGTGCGCGTGCCCGCTGCGCCCTGTTCTGGCGTCGCAACTGTGCCATCTGCGTCGTAGGCTGCGGCGCCAGACGACCCGCACTTGCCACATAGGAGCGTTCCTCTGCCGTGCGCTCGCCGGCATCGTGTGCCAACAGAGCCGTCGGTTCTAACTGATTCTCAGCATTCAGCTGGGCATAGACGTAGGCGCCATCGTCGCGACGCACCAGCGAAAAGCCGTCTTCCGTGGTATTATAATGGAGGTATTCGTCGCCTACCAGACGGATGGTGACGAAAGAGCCGTCAGGCTGGGGCACACGCGTGGTGCCCCGATAAGCCGGACGAGCATATAAAATGGCGATGCCAAAGAGCATCGCCATTAATGTTAATGTGAGTCTTCTCATTTACATATATGCTTGAGTAAGCTCAGAAGTGTCATTATTTAACAAGAGCCTTCTTGCCGTTCTTCACTACAATGCCCTTG
Source organism: Kiritimatiellia bacterium (assembly GCA_017411125.1). Lineage (GTDB taxonomy): Bacteria > Verrucomicrobiota > Kiritimatiellia > RFP12 > UBA1067 > RUG572. The sequence goes on along the minus strand of JAFPNP010000303.1, from coordinate 1,321 downwards.
TAGTTCTTGCCAACCTGCTGGCCTGCTACATTGTAAGCACGGCTGTTCTTGACGGGAGTCTTCTCGACAACAGTGTGAATGCCATCGGGATCGATGTCCTGCGTAACGGTGACTGTGAGGCGGGCACCTGTCTGGAAGAAGACAATCTTACAACTGCGGTTCTCGATGCCTTCGGGAAGAGCCTCGACATTGAACACGAGGTCATAGTCGATGCCATTGACGAAGTACTCGTATTCTTCGCCTTCTTCATCAGTTGCTGTAGCAGTGGTGTAGTCCTCGTTGGCAACCTCGACGGTAAGCCATTCGGGCAGTTCCTCGGCTTCATCACCGTCCACGATGATGCTCTCCATTGCGAGAGAGTAAGTGGGTTCTTCGGTTTCTTCGTCCACATCATAGTACATAGGATCTACATGGATGGAAGAAGAGCCGCCGTCCTTAGCGAAGAGAAGGTCTGTGTCGTCCTCGGTGTAGAGATAGCCATAAGTGGCATCAATCAGGCCAATGAAGAGCTGGGGGAACCATGAGGTGTAATAGTGCATGGAGCCTTCCTGTTCGCCTGTCTGAGTGAAATATGTGGACGGAATCAGGCTGACATCGATGTCCTGGCTACCAAGCACACCAGAGAAGGTGCCGTTGTCCCAGCCCTCGATAGCAATAACGAACTCGTCCTCGATGAACAGGTAATCAACAGTCTCGCTCATGCCAAACTCATCTTCCACATAAAGTTCTGTGAACTCAACAGCAGTGAGGCCGGCATCATATTCGGCATTCACGTTGTCTGTTGTTGCATCACCTTCGGCAATGATGTCGCCCAACGTGATTCTTCCACTTGAACTACGCTGGCACTTGTAAATCTTGATGTGCAGGTTGAAGTCTTCTTTTGCTTCAAACCCTACCAAAGGCAGAGTGACGCCAGTGAGGAAAAGAGGAGCGGAAGGTTTGCCCTGATAAGAATAAATTGTGGATATGCTGGTACGTTCATATATGTCAGGCGTACCCCAGTTGGTGTAGAAAGTCAATTTGCCATCGGGGTTCTGACGTGTCATCGTGGCATACGTGTTATCACTAAAGGAGAAGTAGTTGCCTCCCTTGCCTGAATAAGCCACAAAATTCTCATAACGGGAAGTACCATCATCGTTCAAGGTGTGTCCTGTTCCATATACAAACGGTTCAGAAATCTGAGTCTCGTTGATTCCGACAAGTGAGAGATTTTCATAGACACATCCGCCCTTGGCATAGAGGCTGAAGTTCCTCTTATTGCCGGTGATGGTCGTCTCATTGTCCTCATCGTTATACTCCGTAACAGACCATTCGAAGCCTG
>JAFPNP010000302.1 GCA_017411125.1 Kiritimatiellia bacterium | reverse complement strand
GGACGTCGCCGCCGCTGGCGCGAAGCGGTGCGCGGACGCGGCGAAGAAGGCCCCGAAGGGAGGATCGAAAAAACTATGAAAAAGGCCGTTGCTATGCTTGCGGAATTACGGCATACTGTCGGACGATGGGATAGGGACTTGATTCGCGCCCCCGCGAGGGGTGGCGAAGAATCGAGTCGCACGGCGATCCGCCCCTCGGCAAGTAAGCACCACGTCCATTATGCCATAGCGCGGCATCATAGTCAACGGCCTAAAAGATTATATATTTTCAAGAGGCCGCTTGATGTCGTCGCGGAGTTACGGCATAGTATGGGCGTGAAAAACAACGGAGGGATAGGCCTTCCGGGACAAAACAGAAAGGAACAGACGATGAGCAAGAAGAACAACAACGGCGCGGGCGGGCGCAAGCCCCTCGCCGACCCCAAGGGCGCGGAGCGCAGGATACGAGCATGGCTTCTGCGGACGTGCCCGGAGGAGAAGCCGATGATCGGCGACTTCCGCAAGGACGTGACCTTCGCGGAGGTGAACCGCAGGATGCACGGCGGAGAGAACTTCTACGACATCTGCGACTGCAGCGAGTCGGTCCAGCGCGAGATCGTGTTCCGCGAGCTCGCGAGGCTCTACGGGACCAAGTACGACTACTGGTACGACCTCTGGCTCCACAGCTGACCCGACGGGGCGACCCGCGCCATCCGGCGCGGATCGCCCTTGATTTCAAACGCCAATTATGGCATCATGTAAAGGCAACTCCAGAAAGGAGAACGACAATGAAAGACCTGATCAGAACCACGGCAGAGTTCAAGGCTCTCCGCGCCGAGGCGCGTGAGGCGATTGCCGCCTACGAGGACGGAGCGGACTTCCTGTTCACGATCAGCCGCCTCGCGGCAATCGGTGAGCGGATGAACATCCTGCTGGCGTAGGCCCGCGACATTTCAAGGGCGGAGACAACCTACCTCCGCTCGCGGACGGCCCCCGCATTTTTCCGAGCGTCAATTTCCTTTCGGCGCGAGGTTTTTCTGCGGAACAGGCCGTCCGCTCTTTTTTTGTGTTATGCCTTGAGCAGCGCGAAATGAGACTTGCGCGAGGATATGACCCCAGCTCTGCACAGTCGGCTGATTTCGTCGGAGAGAGCGCTGCGCTCGACGCAGAGGTAGTCGGCGAGTCCCTGTCTGTCGAGCGGTATGTCAAACTCACGCGAGGCGTTCTGCTTTGAGAAGGAGTAGAGGTACGCCATGAGGCGGTCTGCTGTCGCACGTCGGGATAGGATGTCTATCTTGCGGTTCAGCTCCAGCGTTTTCACTGCGAGCGTACGCATGATATTCCTGACGATGCGGGTGTGGAACGCGCAGGCGTTTTCGCACGGCGTGACGATGCGGGCGGCCTTGAGCAACAGAACTTCGCTCTCTTCGCTGGCTTCCACGTCAACGCTTATTGCATCCGCGCCTGACAACGCCTGCGCTGCCGCCACGCTTTCGGGCGCACTTATGAGCTTGATCAGTGTCCGCTTGCCGTTCGCATCGTAGGTTGAGACGGCAAGCGAACCGGACAGGACGACGCCGAAACGGTCTGCCTTTTCACCCGTGCGCATGAGCGGTTCGCCTTTCACAAGGCGCACACGCCGTGCGCCGAGGCACGAGAAGAGCGCAGAAAGGTTGTCGATCCCGATTCCGTCGAAGAGCGGCGACCGTTTGGCCAGCGTCGCGAGATATGTGCTTTCCTGTTGCATGGCGGATATTGTATCATAATTTCGTGAAATGTTGGCGTGCCAACATATTTCACAAATCGGTTTTGGTATAATACGCGCCGTCAACAAGAAACAGGAGGCAAGAGACATGAAAAGAAAGATTGTCGAGATCGACGAGGCGAAGTGCAATGGGTGCGGGCTGTGTGCGAACGCCTGCCACGAGGGCGCAATCGCAATCGTGGACGGCAAGGCGCGGCTCGTCAAGGACGACTACTGCGACGGCATGGGCGATTGCCTCCCGGAATGCCCGACGGGCGCGATAAGGATAGTTGAGCGCGATGCGGTGGCGTATGACGAAAAGGCTGTGCAAGAAAGGAAGATGGCGAAAATGCAAGAGCAGATGAAGGCTGGCGGAATGTCGCTCGCGGGCAAGACGCCTCCGCCCGGCGGTTGCCCCGGCAAGGCGATGCGCCAGTTCAACCGCAAGGAAGTGCCGCAGCCATCTGCGTCCGGAGCGGACGCGCAGGAGCGCGTCCCTACCAGCGAACTCGCCCAGTGGCCGTGCCAGATACGGCTTGTACCTGCGACCGCGCCGTTCTTCAAGGGCGCGAAGCTACTCATCGCCGCCGACTGCACGGCCTACGCATACGCCGCGTTCCATCGTGACTTCATGCGCGGCAAAGTGACGATTGTCGGATGCCCCAAGCTCGACCCCGTGGACTACTCGGAGAAGCTGACGGAAATCATCCGCGAGAACGACATCAAGTCCGTGACAATCGTCCGCATGGAGGTTCCGTGCTGCGGCGGTCTTGAACTGGCCACGAAGAAGGCGTTGCAGGCAAGCGGGAAGTTCATCCCGTGGCAGGTCGTGACAATCTCGCTCGACGGGCGGCTAATCGATTCGTGAAGGAGACGCCATGAACGAACGCAAAGGAGAGGTTTTTTCGATAGCGGCGGAGAATGCGCCGGTTGACGGCTGCACGGTCTCGAAGGCCGTTGCCGAAGTTGGCGGGCGGCGAATCTCCCATTTCGCCCTCGCGGCCGGAACGAATATCAGCCCCGAAACATACGACTACCATAAATTGTAGATAGTCATGGACGGCGAAGGAGAGGTTTTAGGCGAAAGAAACGCAAAGGTCGCAAAGGGAGGTGCTTTTGTCACGCCTGTCGGCCAGCCGGTGGGCGTAAAGACGGAGGCGGGCATAGTCTATACGGAAATCGAAACAGGAAAGGAACACAAAATGAAACTGAATCCAGGCGAGGCATTCGCGCTCAAGGACGTTCTTCCCTACGCGGAGGGGCGCATCGTCAACAAGGACATCATCAACGAGCCGAAGTTGAAGTTCGTATTGATGAGTTTCGCCGCCGGTACGGGTTTGAGCGAACACGCCGCGCCGGGCGAGGCGCTGATCTTCGCGCTCGACGGCGAGGGCGTGATCGGCTACGAGGGCAAGGAACACACCATCAAAGCAGGGGAGAACTTTGCGTTCGCCAAGAACGGCGCACATTGGGTCCGCGCCGAAAAGCCGTTCAAGATGGCTTTGCTGCTAACATTGGATTGACAAACAAAAGGAGAATCAAGATGAGAGCGTATGTTGACCAGGAACTATGCATAGGCTGCGGCCTTTGCACAAGCATCGCGCCTGACGTGTTCGCAATGAACGCGGACGGCAAGGCGGAGGCCGTCTCTGACACGACCGACGCAAACGGCGAGTCGGTAAAACAGGCTATCGAGGGATGCCCCGTGGCCGCAATACGAGAAACGGAATAACGCGCACAATTTCATTGCTTAAAAAGGAGAACACGACAATGGAACAGAAGATGTTTTGCTGGCAATGCCAGGAGACCGCCGGAAACAAGGGCTGCACGGTATGCGGCGTGTGCGGCAAGACGGCGGACGTCGCCGCGTTGCAGGATGAACTGGTCTTTGAGACCAAGCTTCTCTCGCAAGTCACGACGGCGATGCGCAAGGATGGCAAGCCGGTCGACAAGTCCATCAATCACATCGTGACTGTTAATCTCTTTATCACCATCACGAACGCGAACTTCGATGCCGACGCAATCAAGGCCGCGATTGCCAAGACGCGGGAGGTAAAAGAGACACTCGCCGCCAATCTTGCAAATCCAGTGAATCCTGCCAAAGAACAGATCGGCGTACTCGCGACTGCGGACGAGGACATTCGCTCTTTGCGCGAGCTGATCACCTACGGCTTGAAAGGTCTTGCCGCCTACTCGAAACACGCGAATGCGCTCATGCAGGACGACGAGGAGGTGGACGCATTCATCCAGCGCGTGTTGACGGCGACGCTCGACGATTCGCTTTCGGTAAACGATCTCGTCGCGCTTGCCCTTGAAACCGGCAAGTTCGGCGTCGCGGGCATGGCACTCCTCGACAAGGCAAACACGTCCGCCTACGGCAACCCTGAGATCACGGAGGTCGATATCGGCGTTCGGGGCAATCCCGGCATATTGATTTCAGGCCACGATCTGCGCGACCTTGAAATGCTGCTTGAGCAGACGACTGGGACGGGCGTCGATGTCTATACACATTCCGAGATGCTTCCGGCCCACTACTATCCGGCGTTCAAGAAGTATCCGCACTTCGCGGGCAACTACGGGAACGCGTGGTGGAAGCAGAAGGATGAGTTCGAGAAGTTCAACGGCCCGATCCTGATGACGACTAACTGCGTCGTGCCGCCCGCCGCGTCCTACAAGGACAGGCTCTGGACTACTGGCGCGGCGGGATTTCCCGGCTGCCGCCATATCGCCGGAGAGTACGGCGCGCAAAAGGACTTCTCCGCGCTCATCGAGCAGGCGAAGAAATGCCCGCCGCCCACGCAGATCGAATCCGGCAAGATCGTCGGCGGGTTCGCGCACGAGCAGGTGTTCGCGCTGGCGGACAAGGTCGTCGAGGCCGTGAAGTCGGGAGCGATCAGGAAGTTTGTGGTGATGGCGGGCTGCGACGGACGCCACAAGTCCCGCGACTACTACGCCGAGTTCGCCAAGGCGCTGCCGAAGGATGTCGTGATCCTCACGGCGGGATGCGCAAAGTACAAGTACAACAAGCTGGATCTGGGCGACATCGGCGGCATTCCGCGCGTCCTCGATGCCGGTCAGTGCAACGATTCCTATTCGCTCGCACTCATCGCGTTGAAACTCAAGGAGGTTTTCGGGCTTGACGACATCAACAAGTTGCCGCTCGCCTTCAACATCGCCTGGTACGAGCAGAAGGCCGTCATCGTGCTGCTTGCGCTCCTTTACCTTGGCGTGAAGAACATTCATCTCGGACCGACGCTTCCGGCATTCCTCTCGCCAAACGTAGCCAAAGTTCTTGTGGAGAACTTCGGTATCGCCGGCATCAGGACGGTTGACGACGACATAAAACTCCTCGTTGGCTGATGAAGCATAATCTCTCCATAGTCCGCGTCTACGACATCCAGCCAGCCACACCCGGCTGGCGGGTGCTCGTGGACAGGCTATGGCCGAGGGGCGTTCCCAAAGACGCTCTGCATCCAGACCTTTGGGCCAAGGATGTAGCGCCATCCACGGAACTGCGCAAATGGTTCGCACACGAAGAGGGCCGCTTCGACGAGTTTGCGGCGCGCTATCGCATGGAGCTTGACGAGAATGCTGCCGCAATTCCTTTCGTAGAGGATGTAAGACGTCACACCAAAGATAACGATGTCCTGCTCCTCTATGCGGCAAAGAATCCTAAATGCAATCATGCAATCGTATTGCACGATTGGCTGATGGAGAGATTGGAATCTCAACGTGACACACCAAAAGAAGGGAAAGAAACTATACAATGCACCTGCCATCGTATTTGGGGACAAGCGAATCCTGATTGGCGCGGCAAGGACAAAATTGCAGAATGTTGTCGCGCTAATATGTTTTCGCAACCGGAAATGCTATAGTATGTGCCATCAACAAGACAAGAAAGGTTGAGTTCTATGGAACTGAAGAAGGTTGCGTTTTTCGACACCAAGCCGTACGACAAGGAGTCGTTCGAGCGGCTGAACAGCGGGCGGTATGACATCCGCTACTTCGAGACGCGGCTGACGGCGGCGGCATTGCCGCTTGCCGACGGATGCGACGCGGCATGCGCGTTCGTGAACGCCGAAATAGACCGCGCCGTGGTGGAAGGTCTTGTCGCGCGCGGCGTCAAGGTTCTCGCCATGCGGTGCGCGGGCTACAACAACGTCGATTTTAAGGCAGCGTATGAGGCCGGGCTTACGGTCGTGCGCGTTCCGGCGTACTCGCCATACGCGGTCGCAGAACACGCTGCTGCGCTGCTCCTGTCGCTCAACCGCCACATCCACAAGGCGGCGGCAAGGACGCGCGACTTCAACTTCTCGCTGGCTGGTCTCACCGGCTTCGATCTGCACGGCAAAACGGCAGGCGTAGTCGGCACGGGCAAGATCGGACGCATCTTCGCCGACATCTGCACGGGGTTCGGAATGCGAGTCCTCGCCTACGACGCATTCCCGAATCCGGCGACGGGGCTTGAATATGTCACGCTCGACAGGCTTCTCGCCGAGTCGGATATCGT
>JAFPNP010000301.1 GCA_017411125.1 Kiritimatiellia bacterium | reverse complement strand
TGGATGCCGGATGTTGGATCCCGTCCATCCCGGAACGTCGAACGGCAGCTTGTCCATGAAGTCAGCCCAGTTGATGTTGGCATTCTCCTGGACATTCGTCATGGCGTCGAACGTCTCGCACCACACGACGTCGCCCGAATACGAAAAGGACGCAGGAAAGGCCGCCCCCGCCATGCCAGCCAGCAAAAGAAAACTTGCGAGTCGGGCTGCGGCCATCGGTTTTTCCGTCAGCCCGCAGGCGCGTCGTCTGGATGGTAGCCGCTGTACCCCGTCTGCGGCATCGCGTCCAGCGCCTTCATTTCGCCATCGGAGAGCGCAAAGTCGAACACCTGCGCGTTCGCGGCGATGCGGTCGGGGTGGACGGACTTCGGCAGCGGCACGACGCCGTGCTGCATGGCGTAGCGCACGCAGACCTGCGCGGCGGACTTCCCGTGCGCCGCGCCGACCTTCGCCACCAACGGATCCGAAAGCAGTCTGCCGCAGCCAAGCGGACTCCACGCCTCCACCTGTATGCCGTTTGCGCGGCAGTAGTCGACGGTCGCGTTCTGCACGTAGCCGGGATGGAACTCTATCTGGTCCACCATCGGCATTATCTCCGAGCGCGACTTCAGCGCTTCTAGCTGCTCCACGAGGAAGTTCGAAACGCCGATCGCGCGCACCTTGCCGTCGCGGTACAATTTCTCGAATCCACTCCACGTCTCGGCATTGATATCCGCCCAGTCCGGCGTGCCCTTCTTCACCGCCGGCCAATGAATCAGATAAAGATCGAGATAGTCCGTACCGAGCGCCTTGAGGGAACGTTCGGCGGCGGCGATTGTCTGCTCGCGTCCGCGCGCGCTCGTCCACTGCTTCGTAGTGAGGAATATCTCGTCGCGGCGCACGCCGGAACGGCGGATTCCCTCGCCCACGCTCTCCTCGTTCTCGTATGCGGACGCGGTGTCCACGTGGCGATAGCCCAGTTCGAGCGCGGCCTTGACGGAATCGCGCGCCACGTCGCCGGACGGCGTCTGCCACGTTCCGTATCCGACGCACGGCATCTTGACGCCGTTCGCAAGCGTTCTGCACGACTGCAGGTTTTCCATTTCGTCTCGTCCTTTCAGTTTGATGCCATTTCCGCAGCGCGGCGCAGACGGGCTACGGTGCGGTCGCGCCCGAGCAGCTGCAGCATCTCGAACAGGCCGATGCCCTCGCCGCGTCCGCTCACGGCCACGCGGATAGGATGCACCCACGGGCCCATGCCATGCCCCTGCGAAAGTTCCTTCACCATCTCCTCGCCGGCAGACGCCGTGAACGGCTCCAGTTTCTCGAACCGGTCTGCGAGGTCGAGAAGGAGTTCCTTCACGCCCTCTTTCTTCAGCCTCTTGGATACCGCCTTCTCGTCGAAAGGATAATCCTCTGTGAAGAAATACGAGCAGTTGCCGGGAATGTCGTTCCAGAACTTCGTGCGCACTTGCAGCTGGTCGACAAGCAGACCGACGTCGAAGCCTTCCGGAACCGACAGTCCGGCGGACGCGAGACGGGCGAGCAGTTCGGTGCGGTACGTCTCCTTCGGCGCGCGGCGGATGTACTCTCCGTTCATCCACTGCAGCTTCTTGATGTCGAACTTGGCGGCGGTGACGTGAACCTTCGCTATGTCGAACAGCTCCACCATCTCGTCGCGCGAAAGCACTTCGCGCTCGTCGCCGGGATTCCAGCCGAGAAGCAGCAGGTAGTTGAACAACGCCTCGGGCAGATAGCCCTGTTCGCGGAACTCGCCCACGAACGCCGCGCCATCGCGCTTCGAATACGGCTTGCCCTGCGCGTTCACGATCATCGAGAGATGGCCGTACTGCGGAGGCTCCGCGCCGAGGGCCTTGAAAAGTTCTATGTGCTTGAAGGTGTTCTCCACATGGTCGTCGCCGCGTATGACGAGCGTCACGCGCTGGTCGATGTCGTCCACCACGTTGGCTAGATGGAAGATGGGCGAGCCGTCGGAACGCACGATGGCGAAGTCCGGCACGTCCTCGGCCTTCTTCTCCATGTGGCCCTTCACGACGTCGTCGAACGCCAGCACACCTTCCTTGGGCATGCGGAACATCACGACTTCGCCGGTCTTGCCGTCGCGCGAAGTCTTCTCCATCTTGTATGCGCGACCTTCGGCAAGGAGCTTCTCCACGCAGGCAAGGTGGCGCGCGGCGTTCTTCGTCTGGTAGAAGACGGGCTCGTCGTAGTCGAGGCCGAGCCATTCCATGCACTCGAAGAGAGCCTTGATGGCCTCCGGCGTGGAACGCTCGAGGTCGGTGTCCTCGACGCGCAGGAGAAACTTCCCGCCCGTATGGCGGGCGTAAAGCCAGTTGTAGATAGCGGCGCGGATGTTGCCGATGTGGACTTTCCCCGTCGGCGACGGGGCGAAGCGAACGCGGATTTCTGACATTGCCACCTCCTCAGAACTCAAGCGCGCTGTACATCTTGAGCAGGAACTCGTGGTACGTCATGCGCTCCTGCTGCATGGTGTCGCGGTCGCGAACGGTGAATTTCCCGTCTTTCGGCGACTCCGGATCAACCGTGATGCACCACGGCGTTCCGGCCTCGTCCTGGCGGCGGTAGCGGCGCCCGATCTGTCCGGACGCGTCCCAGAAGCAGTTCACCTTCCTGCGCAGCTTCTCGAAAATCTCGCGCGCCATATTGAAAGAAGCCTCGTCCTTCTTTACAAGCGGGAACACGGCGACCTTGACCGGCGCGACCTTCGGATGGAAGTGCAGCACCGTGCGGACGTCCTCCTTGCCCTTCTCGTCGACGAGCTTCTGTTCCTCGTAGGCTTCGCAGAGAAGCGCGAGCATGAGACGGTCCACGCCGGCTGACGGCTCAATGACGTGCGGCACGTACTTGCCGTCGAAGAGGTTGAGGCAAAACTTCTCCGCGTCGAGCGGATCCTTGCCGCGCGACACCCAGTCCGCCTGCACCTTCTCGACGAACGCCTTGCGCGCGGCGTCATCCATTTTCTTCGCGGCCTGCTTCAGCGGGTCGTCGAACACCATCTGGCTTTCGCCGGAATGCTTCTGGTGCTGCATGAGGTCGAAGTCGGAACGCGCGGCGATGCCCTCGAGCTCCTGGCGTCCGAACGGGAAATCGTACTCGATGTCAACGCAGGCGCGGGCGTAGTGGGCGAGCTCGTCCGGCTTCTGCCAGTACTCCACGAAATGCTCGGTGGGCAGGCCAACAGCGTTGAGGAACTTCTTGCGCTGCTCGACCCAGTACTTGTGCCACACTTCCCAGCCCCAGTCGTCCTGCACGGGGCCGTCGATGTCGGGATTGTCGGCGAGCGTCACGACGTGGCCGTGGAGAATCTCCACCGCCTCGTCGGGACGTATGAAGAACTCAAGCTCCATCTGCTCGAACTCGCGGCTGCGGAACGTGTAGTTGCGTGGCGTCACTTCGTTGCGGAAGCTCTTGCCCATCTGCGCGATGCCGAAAGGCACCTGCTGACGCGAAGTGGAAAGCACGTTCGTAAACTGCGCGAAGATGGCCTGCGCCGTTTCGGGGCGGAGGTATGCGACGTTGGACGGATCGTCGATCGGGCCGACGACGGTCTTGAACATGAGGTTGAACGGCTTCGGCTCGGTCATCTCGCCGCCGCAGTAGGGGCACGAGAGGGCGTACGCGGGATTGACGCTGGCGGCCTTCTTGCCGAGTTCGGCGCGGATGTCGCCCAGCTGGTCGGCGCGCATGAGCTTCTTGCACTGCTTGCACATCGTCATCGGATCGGCGAAGGTGTCGAGATGTCCGCTCGCCTTCCAGATTTTCGGATGCATGATTATCGTGGCGTCAAGCCCGACCACGTCCTCGCGCCCGCGCACGGTGAACTGCCACCATGCCTGCTTGACGTTCTGCTTCAGCTCGCATCCGAGCGGACCGTAGTCCCAGAATCCCGGCATGCCGCCGTAGATTTCGGACGAATGATAGATGAACCCGCGGCGCTTGCACAGCGCGGCGAGCGGGTCGAGGCTCGATTTGTTCTCTTCTGCCATTTTCTCTTTCTTTCCTTATTTGCGGCAACGGCTGGACTGCCGCCCCGCAGAACGGACATAGTATATCAAATTTCCGCCGGACGGGAAACCGCCCGCCGCATGGCAGGACTGCGCTATCTTTCGGGACACGCCCTGGCACGCGCACGGCGAGCGATTTCTTCCCAACCGTCCTTGTTGCTCCAGAACAACTCCGCCTGGCACTGCGTGGCGAATGCGTAGGACGATACCTGCTCGACTACCGCGTTGAACTCGCACGGCTTCTTGTCGCCAGCCCTGAGATGGCGGATCAGCTTCCGCGCGGCGGGGTGGGAGGAGGTCGGGAAGACGAAGGGGTTCTCCCGCGTGAACCACGCGCGGGACTTCTACATCCCGAACGACAGGCCGAAGGTGCTGTTCATGAAGCCGTTCAGGAGGGACGCATGGGACCTGATCGTGTCGAACGCCCTCACGAATTTTGCGGCAAACGCCGATTGCACTTGCCACTGATGTGCCGAATATGCTAAACTAACGTCGATCGGCATGAAAAGATATTGCAGTTTGACGGCGGCGGGAATTGCTGCAGGGATGGCGGCGTGTTCCGCCGCAGCGGGACTTCTCCCGGCTGAAATCGGCCTCGGATGGGAAAACGGCTGGGTCAGGGAGTGGGTCCGCAACGTCCCGGGCTTGACCGTGACGGATGTTCGCACGCCCGCCGGCGATGGCTTCGAGCGCGTGGTGCGCCGCTGGGTGTGGCATGGCGACAAGCCACTGGAGAAAGTCACGCTTTCGGTTCGCTACCATGTGAATGGCGACGCCGGGGATCTGAAGCCGTTCCTGCCAGGCGTGCTGCTCTACGGCAATCCTTCCAATCGCGGGATCAAGGACGGCCGCGTTCCTGTCTATTTCGGCGGCAAGGGCGAATTCGGCATTTTCGAGGAGCACCGGCTGCCCATGCCGTTCTCGCTGCTGGAGAATGCGAAGACAGGCGATTTCGCGGCGTTGCACGTCTGGCCTTCCGCCGTCAAGGGAGCGGTGCACCCAGACCAATGGTGGAGCGCGGGGGTGGAGGCCGCAGACGATGGCGCGGACATCGTGCTGCTATCCGGCCCGGTCGGCTTCAACGGACGCCGTTCGACGGTTAAGGGGATCCCCTTCGACGGCGGATGGACGAAATACGACGAGGCGTACATCACGCTCCGTCCGAACAAGCCCGTGGAGAAGATGTTCTGGATACAGACCGGCAAGGCCACAAGGGAGGCGTTCGGATTCCAGCAGGCGATGCGCAAGTCGCTTGACATCTTCCAGCCGGAGCGCGCCCTCGTGCGCGAGGCACCGCTGAAGCGCATCATGGCCGCAAAGCGCAGTTATGCGCTCACGCGCTGGCGGGAAGACCCTGGGAACGGGATGTGCGGCTTCACGACGTTCTGCAAGCCGCGGCCGGGCGTGACGTACCGCCAGCCTGTCGACTTCTACTACAACTCGTTCGGGCTGGGCTGGGTGGACCAATCGGAGGCGTGCAGCTTCGGCCTTGCCGTGCTCGGCGGCGCGGGCGACCGGGAAAAGGCGCAACGCTCCCTCGACGCCATTGCCGACGCCTTCTCGCCCACCGTCATGCACGACGGACGTTTCTCCGTGAAATACTGTTTCGGCGGCAGTATGCCAAGAAGGGGCAGGGCGGTCGGCTCGATCGTCAATTGCGGCATGGCGGTCGACACGATAGTGCAGGCGGTCGCATTCGCCGATTCGCACCCGGAGGCCGGACTCGACAGCGCGAAGTGGAAGGCGTTCGCGAGGAAGTCCCTCACGACGCTCGCCGGCCACGTGCTTGGAAAAGGCTGGAAGGGGCCGCTCAACGCCGGCGACGGCTATCTGGTGCCGCCGCTTGTGGCGGGCTGCGAGATGTTCGGCGATGCGCGGATGCTCGAGGCGGCCGGCCGCATCGCCGACGCGCTAGCCAAGCGGTTCATTTCATATGAATCCGTCTACTGGGGCGCGACGCTGGATGCGCGATGCGAGGACGGCGAAAGCTGCCAGGCCGCGTTCATGGGGTTCGAGGCGATGCTGCGCAGCGCCGTCAAACGCGGGGATGCGGCCGCAGCGGCCAAGTGGGAGAGGTGTGTGCGCCACGCGCTTGAAATGTCGCTCACGTACATGGTCTCGTGGGACATCCCGATGCCGGAGGGCAGCGACCTCTTCAACCACGGCTTCCGCGCCACCGGCTGGATGATGGTCTCGCCGCAGAACCAGTGCATGGACTGCCTTGGCGCGATAGAGGCGCCGGCCACCTGGCGCATGGGCGCGTACTGGAACGACAGGCGGCTGCAGGACATTGCAAAGCTCAGGTTTTCAAGCGGCTGCCAGCTCCTCGACGAACGGGGAGCGGCGGGCGAGAACATCCAGATGACGAACTTCGGAAACCTGCTTGACGACCACAGCTTCCCCGGGCGCGACAGCGACGCGGCAAAGTTCCGCGGCGTCTACCGCGACAGCTGGGAGATGCTGTGGATGACGGCGATCCACATGAAGGCCGGCTGCGAGTTCATGCTCATGGGGGTTGACTGGTAGCCGGAGGCGGTTGAAATCCATCCATCCGGCGGCGGCGTTTTGTGGTTGCTACGGGCAGTCCGAATATGCTAAACTAACTCCAGTTGGGGAAGAGAGGAAAAAGGAAACTGCGATGAAAAGCGTGTCGGCAAAACAATCGGCGCGGGAGGC
>JAFPNP010000300.1 GCA_017411125.1 Kiritimatiellia bacterium | reverse complement strand
CGCCCTCCGTTCACGAGATACGCTTCCACCGCCCGTTCGACGGCCTTCTGGTTTGCGAGCGAGACCTTGCGCGCGGCGCCTTCGCGCACGCCGCCGAGCTTGCTCACGGCCAGTGTCGAGACGATGGCGATCAGCGCGACAACCATCAGAAGTTCAATGAGTGTGAATGCTTTTTTCATTTCTTGTTCTTGCTTGTGCTTTCGTTATGTTTGAGTTCTTTTCAGATTTAACGCCGCCCGGCCCCGTCTGGTTCATCGAAGTTCGAATGTCTGCCTGGCAGGGCGCGTTGTTCCCGACGCGTGCCGGACGGCGGCTTGATTGCAGATTTTGTCATGATTGGCTTCCTTTTGGGCTTGAGTTGTTGTTTGGTTGTTTTCGGAGCCGGACGTTCGACAATCGGCGACCGACAGCCGGCAACTCGCCATGTCGGAAGTCGTCGCGGTTGTCGGCCGTCGATTGTCGAACGTCCCTCTATAATATAGTCAAATAACCGACTTGACTGTCACAAGAAACAGCGTTTTAAGCTGCTCAAAGTGCCTATAATAATCGTTCCGCCCTTACAATAGACGTTATCCCGTGATTTCGACAAATCAAATATGGCTCATTTTCTGACGGGTCGGCAGTATCTGTTGCGGCAGATTGCGCGTAATGTCGATTCGGTTTCGGGGGCGTGCTTGCGTATGCGCCCTATGGCTTGGCGCATCGTCATTGCAGTTTTCTTTCCCTTGCAGGATTTTCCGTTTTCCCTATGGGGTTATAATCGCCCCCCTATAGGCTCACGATTGTAGATAGTGCAGCGTCGCCGCCACGTCCTCAGTTCTGCCCGTTGCTGCGCCGTTTTCGTCCATCGCAGCGCGATGGCTGTCTCAGAATCGCCGAATTTTTGCTGCGGCCTCGCTTTCTTGCTTGCGCCCCGTGCAAGATACGCGCTGCATTGTGCGAAATTCCTGCGGTTGCGATTAAGAAAAACGTTTACGTTTTTACCTCTTGCATTATGAAACGGGATATGTTAAAATACTGACTTCACACGAGAAAAAGGTTTAAGAAAAATGGTCAAACTCAGAATGCGTCGCACAGGGTGCAAGAACCACGCGACCTATCGCATCGTGGCGGCGGACGAACGTTCGCCCCGCGACGGCAAGTTCCTTGAAATCCTTGGCTGGTACGATACGGCAATCAAGGACGAAAACTTCAAGATCGACCTTGCGCGTGTCGATGACTGGCTGAAGCGTGGAGCCAAGCCCTCCACTACCGTCGCCTCCCTGATCCGCCGCGCCCGCAAGGCTGCGCCCAAGGCATAATCCACTAAAGTGCAGGTAAGTCATGGCTATCAAGATTCTTGAAAAGATAAACGCCGAACAGACGGCCAAGCTGGCCGAGAAGAACTTCCCGGATTTCCACGCCGGCGACGTGGTGCGCGTGTCGGTTCGCATCAAGGAAGGCGAGAAGACCCGCGTGCAAGACTTCGAAGGCAAGGTGCTTGCCATCGACAACGGCAGGAAGAATGCCTCCGGCAACTTCACCGTGTCGCGTGACGCGTACGGCGTGCGCGTGGAGAAGCTCTTCCCGTTCAACAGCCCCGCCGTCGAGAAGATCGTCGTCGTTAAGAAGAATTCTTCTTGGCGCAGCAAGCTCTACACGGAACGCACGTTCTGCAGCCACAAGGCGGTTCGCAAGCTCGTCAAGAAATAATGCGTATCGATATCATCACCGTGTTCCCGGAGATGTTCCGCGGATTTCTCGGTGAGAGCATCCTTTCCCGTGCGGCGCGCATGGGAAAGGTTTTTGTTCGCACTGTGGATTTGCGCGACTTCGCCCGCGACCAGCGGCGCACGGTCGACGACAAGCCGTATTCCGGCGGGCCGGGCATGCTGATGAAGCCGGACGTGTGGACCGAGGCCGTGGAGGCCGTCCGCACGCCGGGTGCGCGTATCGTCCTCGCCACTCCGGCCGGAGTTCCGTATACGCAGCGCATTGCCGAAGACTTCTCGCGCGCAGGGCATCTGGTGTTTCTGTGCGGACACTACGAGGGCATAGACGAGCGGGTGCGCCGTCTCGCCACGGACGAAGTGTCGATGGGCGACTTCGTGCTGACTGGCGGAGAGATTCCCGTGGCGGCGATGGTCGATTCCGCCGTGCGTCTGATTCCAGGCGTGCTGGGAGGCGGCGCCGCCGCGACTGCGGCGGAGTCGTTTGGAGAAGACGGGCTGCTGGAATCGCCGCAGTATACGCGTCCGCCGGTCTATCGCGGCCTTGCGGTGCCGGGCGAACTCGTCGACGGCGATCACGGCAGGGCCGCTTCGTGGCGAAAGCGCCAGGCTATCGATCTCACTTCCCGCCGCCGTCCGGATTTGATCGAGCGCGGCGGAACATGGGCGATCGGCGGATGAGAGGCGTTTTCCGATATGCGGTCGCCGTGTTTGCGGCGGCGTTCTGCGCGTGCGGCACGAGCGGTTCGTCGAAGGCAGCGCGTCCCGGCAAGGCACGCATAGCGGTAGTGAAATCCGTTGCTGCCGTTCCGGCGGAGGAGCGCGTGTATGCGGCGTCGCTTGCGGACGGCGTGGCGCACATTCTCGAACGTAATGGAGTGCGCGCGGATTTGGTTTCAGACACTACTCTTTCCTCCGCGCTTTCCGGACGCGATTTGGTTTTTCTTGTAGCCTGCACGAAGCCTACGCCCGTGCAGGTGGCCGCGCTGGCCAGATTCAGGGGCGGCGGCGGCGTGGTGCGCCCGGTATATTCCGCCTCGCCGCAGGTTGTATCCGTCGTCGGCGCACGTCCGGTACTCAAGGTACGCGACAGCGAAGACGCGAAGGAGCGCACTTTGCTGCATATCGTCGGGGCCGTAGTTCCAGGAGCGTGGAACCGAAGGGCGTGGGAGCGGCAAAGAAAGACCATGTTCGCGGCGGCGTCCGCGCTTGGCCGCTCGCAGAGTCCGCGCAAGGGCGAAATACACGCCGTCTGGGAACACTCCGGCCTCGGCCTTTATCCGGGCGACTGGCCGCGCACGTTCCGCGTGCTGCGGGCGAACGGCGTCACCGACCTTTTCGTGAACGTAGCGGGCGCGGGGTTTGCGCACTACGCCTCCGGCGTGCTTCCGCGCTCGAAGGAGTACTTTCGCCACGGCGACCAGCTGGCGGCGTGCCTGGCCGCCGCCCGAGGAGCCGGCGTGCGCGTGCACGCATGGGTGATATGTTTCAACGCGACGCGCTCCGACGCGGCCTACATGCTTGCATTCCAGAAAAAGGGATGGCGCGTCAGGAACGGAAGCGGAGCGCTTACCGAATATCTCGACCCGTCAAACCCCGATTTGCGCTGGCGCATGGTGAAGTCGATATGCGAAATCGCCCGCAACTATCCGGTTTCGGGAATACACCTTGATTTCGTCCGCTGGTACGAAGGAACGCCAAAGCCGCCGAACGCCGCTCGAAGCGTAACGACGTTCGTGGAATCCGTGCGCAAGAGACTGCGGGCGGAGCGCCCCGGCGCATGGCTTACGGCAGCGGTGCTTGCGAACCACCAGTCGTGCGTCGCTTCGGTGGGGCAGGATTGGACTGCGTGGATCGATGCCGGACTCGTGGACTACGCCGTGCCGATGAACTACGTGGAGGATCGCTCGCGCTATGCCGCGCTGGTCGCCAGGCAAGGAGCGGTCAAGGCTCGCGCCCGTCGCATCATCGGCGGCATTGGCGTTACGGCGAACGAATCAAAGCTTTCCGCCGCGCAGGTGGTGGATCAGATAAGCCTCGCCCGGAAGGCCGGTTTCGCGGGGGTTGCGCTTTTCGATTTGGACGATACACTTGTTGAGTCCGTGTTCCCCGTTTTGCGTCTCGGAATGTTTCGTTGATTTTAATGAAATTATCTATGGATTTTTTGTCCGTGATTTTGTAAACTACGTTCTTCCATTTTGAGGGAAAGATAGCGCAAAGGTAGATGATGAGCAAGAAACTGTTGATAGTGGAATCGCCGGCGAAGGCCAAAACGATCGGCAAGTACCTGGGCGGAGACTTCACGGTGAAGTCTTCCGTCGGGCATGTCAGGGATTTGTCGAAGAGAGGACTTTCCATAAAGATAGCGCCGGTCGATGGTCGCAAGGATGCATGGACGTTCATTCCGGCATACGAGGTGTCGCCCGAGAAGAAAGATGTCGTGACCGGCCTCCGCAAGGCTGCGAAGGAGGCGGACGAGGTGTATCTCGCGCCCGACCCCGACCGCGAAGGCGAAGCTATTGCATGGCATCTCAGCGAGGTGCTGGATGGCGTGACGAAGGGCAAGCCGGTCCATCGCGTCACGTACAACGAAATAACGAAGCGCGCGGTTCTCGACGCCGTCGCGCATCCGCGCGACATCGACCTGGCGCGTGTCGACGCGCAGCAGGCGCGCAGGATATTGGACCGGCTTGTCGGGTTCAAGGTGTCCGCGCTGCTGTGGAAGAACCTCCAGTACGGCAAGTCGCTTTCCGCCGGCCGCGTGCAGTCTGTCGCCCTGCGGCTGCTCGTCGAGCGCGAACGCGAGATTTCGGCGTTCGTTCCTGTGGCGTACTGGATCATCGGCGTGGAGACGTCGAAGGGCTCGAAGGACACCGCGTTCATCGCGAAGCTCTCTCGCATGGACGGCGAAAAGCCGGACGTCAAGAGCCAGGAGCAGGCGGCGATGATAGTGGACGATCTTGACGGGGCGCGGCTGCGCGTGGCGGGATTGAAGGAGA
The DNA here is from genome assembly GCA_017411125.1 of Kiritimatiellia bacterium. Taxonomy (GTDB): domain Bacteria; phylum Verrucomicrobiota; class Kiritimatiellia; order RFP12; family UBA1067; genus RUG572. The sequence continues at coordinate 3,370 of JAFPNP010000300.1, read as the reverse complement.
CGCCGAAGACGCGCCATGCGTACCCGCCGTTCACCACGTCCACTTTGCAGCAGGCCGCGTCGAGCGTATGCGGGTTTTCTCCGCACCGCACGATGTCGATTGCGCAGAAGCTGTACGAAGCCGGTCTTATCACCTACATGAGAACGGACAGCGTGAACATAGCGGCCGAGGCGCGCGCCGCCGCGAAGGATTTGATTTCGTCGGAGTTCGGCGCGGAGTTCGTGCCGGAGAAGCCGAACTTCTACAAGTCCAAGGCGAATGCGCAGGAAGCCCACGAAGCGATCCGCCCTACCGACGTGCGCGTACATCCGGGCGACGCGGGGCTGGAAGCTTCCGGCGCGAAGCTCTACGACCTTATCTGGCGTAGATTCGTGGCGTCCCAGATGGCCGACGCCCGCCTTGTGCAGAAGACGGTTTCGCTGGAGGCCGAGAAGGATTCGCTGCGCCATTCGTATCTGTTCACAGCGTCCACCACAGCCGTGGCGTTCGACGGTTTCCTTGCCGTGATGAAGGCGGCGGCGAAGAAGTCCAAGGCTGCGGACGGTACGGACGAGGATAGCGACGAGGTTAAGTCGCTTCCGCCGCTTGCCGAGGGCGAGATTCTCGCGCCGGAGCGCTGGCTTTCCGACCGCAAGGAGACGAAGCCGCCGCCGCGTTTCTCAGAGGCGGCTCTGGTGAAGGCTCTGGAAGAAAACGGCGTGGGCAGGCCGTCCACTTACGCGCAGACGATAAAGGTGCTTCTGGACCGCCAGTACGCGACGCAGGAGGCGCGGCAGCTCGTGCCGACGCAGCGCGGCATGGACGTGAACGACTGGCTGGTGAAAAAGATAGAGCCGTTGTTCAACGTAGGCTACACGGCGCAGATGGAAGGCGAGCTGGACAAGGTGGAAGAAGGTAAGGAGAAGGGCGACGAGATGCTCTCCGACTTCTATCGCAAGTTCACCGGCTGGATGGAGGCGGCCCAGGATCCGCCGCCGCCGCCGGAAAAGTTCAACGCATTGTTCCTTCTGCTGGACGAAGTCAAGAATTGGCGTCCGCCCATGACGATCGGGAAGCGCACGTTCGGCGACAAGGAGTTCATCGATTCCGTGCGCAAGCAGATGGACGAGGGCGTCAAGCCGGTCTCCGAGAAACAGCTGCAGGCGCTTGTCAAGATCGCCGTGGCGTACCGCGACCAGATACTCGACGGCGAGATGCGTCTCGTGGATCTGGGTTACGGTCCGGAGGTAGACCGCGTGAAGAACGCGCCGTCGGAAGAACTCGTGAAGTGGTGCTTCCTCACCATCGACCGCATCGGCGGCCTCACGAAAAACCCGTTCCTCAACTCCTTGCGCGAACAGGTGGACCGTGGACGCCGGCTGTCCGCGAAGCAGTTCTCGATTCTGGCTCGCAGCGTCGGCGAGAACGCCGGCGCTCTCGACGACGCCGAGCAGGTGCGCGCCCGTCTCGCGCCCTACGTGCCCGGCGGGTTCGAGATCGCTCCGGTGGATCCCGCCGTGCCAGATTTGCTGAAGCTTCTCGAATCGGTCACCGAATGGAAGGAGCCGGTTCGCCGCGGGCGCAAAGTCTACAACGACCGCGAGTTCGTGGAATCCCTGCGCGACCAGTATGCGCGCCGCAGTTCGCTTTCGCCGCGTCAGGCCATGGCGCTCCGCCGCGTGTGCGTGACGTACCGCGAACAGATTCCGTCGTTCGAGTCCGTCGCCGACAAGCTTGGCCTCCGGGATCTGCCGCATCGCGAGAAGGCTCCGAACGCCGCCAAGGACGCGAAGGCGGACGCCATGGCGGAAGACGTGCGTTCCGAGAAGGAGGAGGCATAACGTCCCTCCCGACGAACCATGCCACGGGCGAGGACCTGTCCGTCCGCCGCTTCCGCACGTATCTGCTAGCCGAGAAGAACGCCTCCGCGCTCACCGTGACGGGCTACGAGGTGGACTTGGAGCAGTTCGCCGCCTTTCGCTGGGGCGTTGACGCCAGACCGCCGTTTGACTGGGCCGCCGTGACGCCGGACGACGCCAAAGCCTTCTTGATGGCGTTCGCCCGGGAAAAGGCGTTCGCCACAACGACGCGCCGCAAGGTCGCGTGTCTGCGCACGTTCTTCCGCTTCCTCGTAAGGGACGGGCGCGTGGCAGACAATCCTTTTGCCCGTCTTCGCGGCCCGAAACTGCCCAAGCCGCTGCCCAAGGTGTTCTCCAAGGACGAGGTGCGGCGGTTTCTCGAGGCTCCCGTTTTCGATCTTGCGCGGCGCAGGGCGGCGGGGCTGGCGGTTTCGCAGCACGAAGAGTACGCCTGCCTGCGCGACGCCGCGCTGTTCGAGATGCTTTACTCGACGGGTTGCCGCATATCGGAGGTCATCGCGCTCTCATGGCGTCAGATACGCTTCGACAACGGAAGCGTGATAGTGTTCGGCAAGGGCGGCAAGCAGCGGCTTTGCATTCTCGGCAAGCCGGCCTGCAAGGCTCTGCAGACGCTGCGCGCGGCGGCAGAGGGGTTGTTCCCGGACGGTGGCGCGGACGCGGCAAACGTGTTTTTGAACGAGCGCGGCCTCGCCTTCACGCCGCGCGAAGCGCAGCGGCGCATGAAGAGATGGCTTGCGGCGGCAGACCTGCCGCACGACCTGACGCCGCACAAACTCCGCCACAGTTTCGCGACGCATCTGCTGGATGCGGGCGCCGACCTGCGCAGCGTGCAGGAAATGCTGGGCCACAGTTCGCTCGCGACGACGCAGATCTACACCCACGTGTCCGTCGAGCGGCTCAAAGACGAATACATGAAGGCCCACCCGCGCGCCAGGTAGGCCTTCGAAGGCGGCGTCTTATTTGCCGCACGCTTCGCGGAAGTAGGGAAGGACGGCGGGCATCCAGATGTCGCTGTAACCCTTTGCGTTCGGATGCAGACGGTCGCGCATGATCCACTTCGTGTCGCCATTGGCGTCGAGGAACTTGGAGTTGAAGTCCACCCAGACGACCTTCTTGCCGTCCGCGTAGTTTTTCACGATCGCGTTGACCTTCTCGTTGTTTTTGCGCAGGTTGTCGTTTGCGCTGGCGCCGCGCGGGAAAATTGGCAGCAGAAGCGTCTTGGCTTTGGGCTGCTTGGCCGCGATTATGTCGAGGATGCGGCGGATGCCGAGGGCGACGTCTTCCGGGCTGTCCGAGCGGGAGTTGTTCGTGCCGATCATGAGCATGACGCACTTGGCTTCGTAGCCGTCCAGTTCGCCGTTTTCGCCGCGCCACACGAGATGCTGCGTGCGGTCGCCGCCGTAGCCGATGTTCAGGACGGAGTATGTTTTCCTGAGCTTGGCGAGCGAAGCCTTGCCCGGGCCTTCCCAGTTGTGAGTGATGGAGTCGCCGAAGAACACGAGGTCGATCTT
>JAFPNP010000299.1 GCA_017411125.1 Kiritimatiellia bacterium | reverse complement strand
AAATGATGTGGTTGCGGCGGTTCTTGCGTCACCGTCCGGGATTTGGTATAATGCGCGTGTTTACGGCAAATCGTCGTGGACGTGTGCTATGAGAAAACTATTTCTGTTTTGCGTCGCCTTGGTTGTGGCGTCTTTCCTCGTTGCGGAGGAGGTCGATGATGGCGTATCCTGCGGCTACGCAGGGGCGTCTGTCGGGATGTTGCTGCCCGGGAACGGCAGCAGCCTGAAGCGCGCCGCGCTCGTCGCCGCGCGTGGCGGCTGGTATCTCGACGAATACTTCGCGCTGGAGGCGGAGGCGCTGTGCGCGCCGAACGCGGCGAGCGGCGAGGGCTGCACGCCTGTGTGGGGCGGAGCCGTGCAGGCGTTGTGGCATCTTTCCGGGTGGGAGGCGTTCGACAAGCTTTTCGGATGCGAGCGTTTCGCGCCATTCCTCACGGGAGGCGTGCAGACGCTGTGCGCGCCGCGCCACGTGTTCGCGGACGGCTCGCACCGCACCGGCACGGGGCCGTGCGCGGGATTCGGGGCGTTTTACCATCTTACGGACAACATCAGCCTACGGGCTGAGGCGCGAGCCGCGCTTGCGGTCGATTCCCCGTGCGGCATGGCGTATTCGCTTCTCGCCGGCGTGCAATTCAGTTTTGGCGACTGACCATGAAAAACCTAGAGCGCTATGTATTTGGATCGTTCCTGTCCTCGTTTTTTCTCGCGTTCCTCGTGCTGTCGTTCGTGCTCACGATCGGATTGATGGTGCAGATCGTCAGCTACATGCTACAGGGCGTGCCTTCGGATCTCGTGGGGCGCTTCGCGCTGGTGAGTTTTCCCGAGACGATGCAGTGGACGGTGCCGCTCGCGCTGCTCGTATCGTCGATTCTCGTCTTCTCGCGTCTTTCCGCAGACAGCGAGATCGCCGCCATGCGCTCGTGCGGCGTGAATCTGCTCACCGTCATGCGCTGGCCTCTCGCGTTCGCGCTGCTTTGCACTTTCGTGTGCCTGTTCGTGAACAACGAAATCGTGCCCAGGGGGCACGAGGTGCGGCGCAGCCTCAAAAACCGTCTTGCGGTCGGCACGGGTCTGGAACTGCTCGAACCGGGCCGCACGATCAACGATTTTCCCGATGTGCAGCTGTACTTCGAAGCCCGCGACAAGGAGGCGGGATCCTTGAAGAACCTTACCATCGTCGACCGTCGAGATCCGAAATGCACGCGCACGCTTACCGCCAAGGAGGCGTTCGTGCGCCAGGACGGACGCGACATAGTACTGGACGTCAAGGAGCTTACGGTGGATCCGGTGGACCTCGAACATCCGCAGCCCATGCATGCAGAGACGTTCCGCTGGCGCGTGGACGACGTGTTGAAGGAGGGAACCTACAAGCGCCGCGAGAAGGACTACCGTTTTGCGGAGATGCTTGCCGCGATCGACGTGCGGAAAAAGGAGGTGCGCGAGGCCCGGGACGTCTCCAAGGCCGGAGCGGACGGCGGCGCCAAGGACGCGAAGTCCCGTCTGAAATCGGCGCGGCGTTCGCTCAGCGACATACGCACTGAGTTCATGAAGCGCTGGGTGTTCGCGTTCGCGTCGATATGCTTCGTGCTGGTCGGGGTGCCGCTGGGAATTCGCGCGCAGAGAAAGGAATCTTCGGTCGGCATGGGAATCGCGCTCGTGACGGCGCTGTTCTATTATCTGGTCGTGATATTGATGACGAGCCTTTCCAAGAACTACCACGTGCATCCGGAAGTCCTCATCTGGCTGCCGGTCGTCGTGTGCATTGCGGTTTCCTCTTTCCTGATTCCCAAGAACCTGTGATTTATGGTAGAATAACGCGTTATGAACTCATCCAAAATAGACGTGGCCTACGTGGCGGAGCTGGCGAGGCTGGATTTGACGGAGGAGGAGAAGGCTCTCTTCCAGCCGCAGCTCGAGGGTATCGTCAAGTATGTAGAGAAAATCGCCTCCGTTGACGTAGACGGCGTGCCGCCCACTTTGCACGGGCACGCGATCGTGAACGCGCTGCGCGAAGACGAGGTGCGCCCGTCGATGGACCGCGAAGAGGCGCTTGCGAACGCGCCCGGCCGCACCGGCGACGAATTCCTGCTGCCTAAAATCGTGGAGGGGGCCGAATCATGAGCGAACTCTGGAAACTCGGCATTGCGCAGGCTCGCGAAGGGCTGGCGAAGGGCGACTTCTCGTCCGTGGATCTCATGCAGGCGGTCATCGACCGGGTACGCGACCGCAACGGGGAAATCGGCGCGTACCTGACGTTCGACGAGGAAGGCGCCCTTGCGGCGGCGCGCGCGAATCCGAAGGGCGTGCCGCTTGCGATCAAGGATCTTATCAACGTCCGCGGCCAGCCGTGTACGTGCGCTTCGAAGATACTGAAGGGATATGTGAGCCCATACGATGCCACGGTGATACGCAACGTCAAGGCGGCGGACTTCATCTGCGCCGGGCGCGTGAACATGGACGAGTTCGCGATGGGGTCGTCCACGGAGAACTCAGCGCTTGGGCGCACCGTCAATCCATGCGACACGTCGCGCGTGCCGGGAGGCAGTTCCGGCGGCAGCGCGGCGGCGGTGGGCGGTGACCTCGCCATCGCGGCGCTCGGCACGGACACTGGCGGTTCCATCCGCCAGCCCGCCAGTTTCTGCAACTGCGTCGGTCTGAAGCCCAGCTATGGGCGCGTCTCGCGCTACGGCGTCACGGCGTTCGCAAGTTCGCTCGACCAGGTCGGCCCCATGACGAAGAACGTCACAGACGCCGCGCTGCTGCTGCAGGCTCTCGCCGGGCACGACGAAATGGACGGCACGACGCCGGACGTCCCCGTGCCGGACTATGCGAAGGCGCTGGAGGGCGCATCGCTGAAGGGCGTGAAACTCGGCCTTCCCAAGGAATATTTCATAGACGGACTAGACCCGGAAGTGAAGGCTGTGACGGATGCCGCCGTGAAGACTTGCGAGGCGGCGGGCGCGGAGATAGAGGAGGTAAGCCTGCCGCATACGGAGTATGCAATGGCGGTGTACTACATCGTCGCCCCCGCCGAGGCGAGCGCGAACCTCGCCCGCTTCGACGGCGTCCGCTACGGCCATCGGTCGGAGCGCAGCGACAACGTGTTCAACCTCTATGCCCGCAGTCGCGCCGAGGGCTTCGGCCCCGAAGTGAAGCGCCGCATCATCATGGGAACATACGTGCTTTCTAGCGGCTACTACGATGCGTATTACGGACGCGCCCTAAAGGTACGCACGCTTATCCGCCGAGACTTCGAAGAGGTGTTCAAACGGGTGGACGCCCTCATCGCGCCCGTGGCTCCAACGCCGGCGTTCAAGATAGGCGCGGTGCAGGATCCGCTCACGATGTATCTCAACGACCTCTTCACGATACCGGGGTCGCTTGCCGGCAACTGTTCGATGTCGGTGCCGGCGGGTTTCACCGCATCCGCGCACTTGCCCGTAGGAATCCAGTTCATCGCGGACGCTTTCCGCGAGGACAAGCTGTTGCGCGTCGGCAAGGCGTTCGAGGACGCGGCTGCGTTGTAGGAATCGGTTGGGGAAGCGGGTTTCCTCGCCCGCCGGAACGGCCGCGCTTCGTCGCGGCCGTTCGCTTTTCCGCCTACATTACATACCAGAGTATGCAGAAGAAATGGCAGATCGATCCCGCCAGCACGAAAAGATGCCATACGGGATGGTGCCACGGGAGTTTGCGCCACAGATAGAACACGCATCCAAGCGTGTACAGCCCGCCGCCGAGCGCGAGCCACATGATACCAAGGCCGCTGAGTTCGCGGACGAGCGGCCCGATCGCCACAAGCGCCACCCAGCCCATCAAGATGTACGCGGCAGTGGACAAAAAGCGGAATCTGCCGGTGGTCAGTATCTTGAAGAACACGCCGGCGAGCGTCGCGCCCCATTCGATTCCGAATACCGTCCACGCAAGGACAGGATGGTTCGGACGCAGGGTGACGAGGCAGAAAGGCGTGTACGTTCCGGCGATCAGAAAATAGATCGCCATGTGGTCCATTATGTGCAGCACGTGCTTCGCCCGCGGCGCGGTTACGGCGTGGTAGGTGCTCGAAATGGAGTACAGCAGTATTTCGCATGTGCCGAAAATGCAGGCGGATACTATCTTCCAGCCAAGGTTCGTGCCGGAATGGACCGCCTGCCATGCCAATAAAGCAATCATGGCCGCACCAAGGTGCGACCCGATTGCATGAATGACCGTGTTCGCGATTTCTTCGCCGGTCGTCTGTCTGCCGACTTCCGCCGTCATTTTTTGGGTGCGGCTGGAGCTGGCGCGGGCTTTGCCGCCGGAGCTGGAGCAGGCTTCGCGGCTGGAGCTGGCGCGGGCTTCGCGGTCGGAGCTGGAGCAGGCTTCGCCGCCGGAGCGGGTGCAGGCTTTGCAACCGGAGCGGGTGCAGGCTTTGCAACCGGAGCGGGCGCAGGTGGCGGGGGCGTATTCTTCGTGGATTCCAGCGGAGGAAGCGCTGCGGGCGGTTCAGCCTGTTGCGGCTGCGCCGGCTGCTGCTCGGTCTTCGCAGAGAGGTCGATTACGGACTGGGAGCCTCCGGTGGACGTAAGGCGGGCAAGCAGAAGCGTATTGGCAAGGAATATCGCGCCAAGCCAGACGGTCACCTTTATCAAGACGTTGCTTGCGTCCGCGCCGAACACGGCCTCTCCCATGCCGCCGCCGATTGCGCCGCCGAGTCCGCCTTCTTTCGGCTTTTGAAGCATTACCGCCAATGCGAGCAGAATGCACACGACGATTTCGATAGCATACAGGAATCCAATCAGAATGGACATTTCTATTTCCCTTTACCTTTCTTTATTGTCAAACGGTTTCTTTGCCCGTGGAATCCACGAACGACAGTTTCAGCGTGTCGAAGTCGATCCTGCGGTAATAGCAGTTGCGCGGAGCGCCGGACTTGTCCTTCGTGTGGCAGATGCCGCCGCGGCACGGGCGCACTATGTAAAGAAGCGAGTTTTGTTCGCAATTCACATATGCCTCCAGAAGGTCGAACGTCTCGCCGCTCGTCTCGCCCTTGAACCACAATTTGTTGCGGCTGGTGGACCACAATATGAGCTTGCGCTTCGCGAACGATTCCTTCATGGCGTATTCGTTAGTGTACGCCACGAGGATCACCTCCTTCGTGTCGGCGTTCTGCACCGCCACGGGAATTACGCCAGGATCGCACGGCGATGCGCCCGGAATACGTCCGGCCGCGACCTGCGCTCCGACTTTTTCAAGCTTCGTGAAGTCGAGCTTTAATTCGTTTGTCTCTTCCAGTTTATCCATGGGACAAGTAGTATACCAAATATTCCTCGATGGTGGAATACCATTTCTGCCCTAATTTCAACGGCCGGCGGCTAAGGTTGCAAAATGCGCCGTCCGGCCGTTCGCAGAGTTGCTAGTATCTGCGGTAGCGGCGGTGGCGTCCGGGCGGGGGCGGCGGAGGAAGATAACCTTTGCCGTCGCAGAGTTTGCAGCGTTTGAGCTTGAAACCCATCGCGTGCTCTTCCTTGCCGCGTCCGCCGCAGCGCGGGCACTGCTGGAACCCGGCGGGCACCACGATAGTGGGCGCGGGGGCGACGACTACCGGCGCGGCGGGGGTAACCGTCGTGGTGGTGATCTGCTGCACGGGTTGCACCGTGGTCGTCGTGACCTGCTGCACGGCGGGCTGGACCGTCGTGGTCGTGACCTGCTGCACGGGCTGCACCACCTGCTGCTGCACGACCTGTTGCTGCTGCACGACCTGGGCGGGCTGCGCGGGCGCGGGTTCTGGCTGCAAGATCGCCTGCGTCAGGTTCTGGAGCAACTGGGCCGAAGCGGTACACGCGACGGCTGCGCCAATTGCGAAAAACAATCTCTTCATCTGTTTTCTCCTTTGTGTGGACGGCTGATATTGTACATGAAATTCCAGTCGCAGGCAATAGCAAAAGCGCAAAAACAAGCGCATGGCGGGCAATGCGGCCGCCGAGACTGCGAAAAACAAGGGCGAAATGCATTTTGTGCTTGCAAAGCCAAGGAAAAACCGCTATTCTATACGGCGTAGCGGGACACTTCGTCTTGCGATAAAAAGGAAACACCACATGGCAAAGAAAGAAATCGTACCGACCACGAAGAGCGGCATCATGGCTGCGCTTGCGGAGGCCGCCGGCATCACGAAGAAGCAGGCTGTCGCTGTTTACGACAAGCTCATTGACCTCGCCGTCAAGGGCGCCAAGCAGGAGGAGAAGGGCTATATGCTCCCTGGCCTCGGCAAGCTCGTGAAGAAGCAGCAGGCTGCCCGCACCGGCCGCAATCCCGCGACGGGCGAGACGATCAAGATCAAGGCGAAGAAGGTGGTCAAGTTCCGCCTCGCCAAGGCTTGCAAGGACGCTGTCCTCGCGAAATAACGCTTACGCCGGCAATGTGCCGGAATGCGTTTTCGGGGCCGTTTCGCTGCAAGGCGTTGCGGCCCCGCAAGTTTT
>JAFPNP010000036.1 GCA_017411125.1 Kiritimatiellia bacterium | reverse complement strand
CTGGCCGGAACATGGCCGGACAATCCTGTCGCAGCCCAGGCGCTCTACACCGCCGGCGCCTGCGAGCTGAAACTGGGCCGCATCGAACAGGCCTGCAACGACTGGAAGGCGCTTCTCGTGCGCCATCCCGAATCCCCTTACGCCCCGGACGCGCTCTACGCCCGCGCCATCGCAATATTGCGCCGTCCCAAGAAGACGGTGAAGGACTACCGGGCCGCCGAACAGCTGCTTGGCGAACGTCTCGCCCGTTTCCCGAAAGCCGGACGCCGGATGGAGTGTCTTTACTGGCGCGGAATCGCGGCACACAACGCCGGCGACGACCCCGAAGCCGAGAAGCACCTGCGTGCCGCGCTTGCGGAGAAGCCGTCGGCGGTGTTCGAACGCGAGATAAAACTGGAATTGGCGTCCGTCCTGAAAAAGCGCGGCGCAAAAGCCGAGGCGGCGGCGTTGTTCGTCTCGGTGCTTGGCACGAAAGCGGAGGATCGCCTGACGCCGGAAGTGCTGGAGTGGACTGCGCGTGCGATGGCGGATGCGCGGAAGTGGGCGGAGGCCCGCGCCGCAGCCGCCGTGCTGGAACGCAGGAACGTATCGAAGGCATGGACGCAGATCGCGGCCACGATCGTGGGGCAGGCGCATGAAAGCCTGGGCGAGAACGACGCCGCGAAGGCCGCATACGCCCGCGCGCTCGCAACGGGCGCGGCGACGGAGGACGGTGCGCGGTCCGCGCTCGCGCTAGGCCGTCTCGAGACGGACGGCGGACAGTTCGACGAGGCCCGGGCGCATCTCGAGGACGCCGTGGCTCGGGCGCAATCTCAGGATCAGCTCCCCCTGCGCGTTCGCGCCTACGCCGCGCTGGCGGAGAACGAGGAGGTGCGCGGAAAGATGGAGAAGGCGCTTGGCTACCACATGCTGGTCGGTTCGCTTTTCAACGACGACCGTCTGGTGCCGCACGCGCTTCTGCGATCGGCGGAAATTCTTGCGGACATGGGACGCGACAAAGAGGCCGCAGGCATTAGGGCGGAGCTGCGCAAGCGCTTCCCGAACGCGCCGGAGGCGCATGAACGGAAAACCGACAGGTAGACAATGGAAACCGATTTCGAAGACAAAACCCCCGAAGACGCGCGCGAACGCAACCTGATGCTCATCGCCGTGCTCATGCTGGTGTCCGTCGCGGTGCATACGTGGTTCATGCTGTCTGTGTCCGATCTGTCGGTCGCGCCGCTTCTCGGCAACACGGGAGCGGAGGCTTTTTCCGCCAAGGAGCTCAAGCAGCAGCGTCCGCAGAAGATGAACGTGCAGACGTACAAGGGCGATCCCGTTAAGGACATCGTGCGCGACATGCCGCGTCCTGCGCCCGCGCCGGACAAGGAAAAGGCCGTCGAGCGCGTGGAGCGGCTTTCCGGAGACCTCGAAAGCGCCATCGCGCCGGAGATGCCGGAATCGCCGGAGTCGGCGCGTCCGGCGGCAACGGACGGCCCGGCGCCGCGCGCGGTGGATGCCGCCACGTGGCAGCCGCGGCAGGAAATAATGTCCGTGCCCGAACCAGAGGTGCCAGACGTGCGCGAAGCATTGCCGAGGGTGGTGATTCCAAAAGTGCAGCGCGTAAGCGACGCGGCGGACATAGTTCCTGCTTTCGATCTGATGGAGAGCGTCGATTCTATCGCGGCGTCCGCCGTTGCGGCCGGACGGGACAAAGCCCGTCCTTCTCTGGGAGGGCCGCGCTCTGTCGCGGCTTCGGACGGGACAAAGCCCATCCCGCCCGTCGCGCCGCGAGCGTTGCCGGAAGGGTCGAGTTTCGCCGCGACCGGCGGCGGCGTGCCGCTCGTGGCTCCGACCGTATTGTCCGCCGCAGAGGAGGAGCAGAAACGCCGGGCCGAAGCGGAGGCCGCCGAGGCGAAGGGAAAAGGCAAGACGGTTGCGCAGCTCCGCGCCGAAAAGCTGGCGGAGGCGTCTGCCAAGGCGGCGAAACCGCCGCCTCCGCCGCCCGCGATGGCGCGTGTAGACGAAGCCGTGGTCGCGCAGGAGAAGGCCGCCGTGCGCAAGCTCCGCGACGAGAGGTCTGCGGCGGGCCGCCCGTTCGACGGCAACGTGAACGTGAACCTCGGCTTCTGGCGGGATCCTGCGCATCCGAAGGTAAAGTATTTCCGCGTGCGCGTGGCGTCCAACCGCGAAGCCCCGCTGCCTATCATTTCAAAGGACATCGTGTTCATGCTGGACGCCTCCGGCTCCATCGGGAACGACCGCCTGAAATCGTGCCGCAACGCAGTCTTGGAAGCGCTTGACAGACTCAACACAGGCGACCGCTTCAACGTGGTGGCGTTCCGCGACAAGTTTTCCTACGCCTTCCCGGAAACGGCTTGGCGAGAAGTGGACGCCAACTCCGTGGAGCAGGCCCGCAAGTGGCTTTCCACGCTCAAGGCGCACGGCAACACGGACGTGTTCCGCACTCTCCGCAGCGTATTGACGATGCCGCGCGATCCCGCGCGCCCGATCGTGGCCTTCGTGGCGACGGACGGCGACGCGACGAGCGGCATGACCCGGTCCGCCGAAATCATTTCGCGGTTTTCCGAACTCAACGGAGGCCTGGTTTCAATCTACATGTACGGCGTTAAGCCGGAAGCCAACGCCTATCTGATGGACATGCTCACGCGCTGCAACCGCGGGTCGTGGGCTTTCCACAAGGGATTCCGCTGGCTGGCGGCGGCCGGAGTGCCGGCGCTCTCGCGCCAGTTCGAGAAGCCCGTGCTGTCCGATGTCGCGGTGGTGTTCAGCGCGTCGTCGCGCAGCGAAACGTATCCGAAGCTGGTTCCGAACCTCTGCGAGGACGAACCGATAGAGATATATGGAATATGTCCGGCGGACCAGCAGGAAATAGTGTTCCAGATGCGCGGACTGAACGCGGTGACTTCGTGCGAAAGCATGTTCACGATTCCGTTCGCGAGAGCGGACGAGCTGGGCCCGGAGGTGCGGACGGCGTGGGCGACGCGGCGCATATACGAGATGGTCGCCGAGTATACGCGCCGGCCGGACAAGAAGCTTCTGGGCGAAATACATTCGTTCGCGGCGGCCTACGGCGTGTCGGTGCCGTATGAAAAGGAAATCAAGTGACGTGTGACAAGGAACGATATGGAATTCGACTCGGTTGAAGACTGTCTTGCCGCCCTGCGGCGCGGCGAAATAATAGTGGTGACGGACGACGAAGACCGCGAGAACGAGGGCGACTGCATCTGCGCGGCGGAGTTCGCCACCACCGAAAACGTGAACTTCATGGCGACACACGCCAAAGGCCTGATATGCATGCCGATGAGCAGGGCGTTTTGCGAGAGGCTCGACCTGCCGCAGATGGTCGCCGCCAACACCGACAACCACCAGACCGCCTTTACCGTCTCGATCGATTCCGCCGAGACGACGACGGGCATATCGGCGGCGGAAAGGTCGATGACGGCTCTCGCCTGCGTCCGCGACGGCGCGAAGCCCGGCGACTTCCGCCGTCCGGGGCACATGTTCCCGCTGCAGGCGCGGGCGGGCGGCGTGCTGAAACGCGCCGGGCACACGGAGGCCACGGTGGACCTTTGCCGTCTCGCCGGGCTGCGGGAGGCTGGGCTTTGCTGCGAAATCATGAAGGACGACGGCACGATGGCGCGCCTTCCCGATCTCGCCGGATTCGTGCGCGAACACGGCCTCAAGTTCATGACGATCGCCTCGCTCATAGAATACCGCCGGATGCGCGAGAGGCTCGTGGAACAGGTCGAGGAGGTCGATCTGCCGACGGACTTCGGGCGGTTCCGCCTGAGGATGTATCGTTCGCGCGTGACTGGACTGGAGCATCTTGCGCTCTTCAAGGGCGACCTGGCGAACGGCGCTCCCGCGCTCGTGCGCGTCCATTCCGAATGTTTCACCGGCGACGTGTTCGGGAGCGAGCGCTGCGACTGCGGCCACCAGCTGCACGAGGCGATGAGGACGATAGAGCGCGAGGGGCGCGGCGCGGTGCTGTACATGCGCCAGGAAGGACGCGGCATCGGCCTTGAAAACAAGCTTCACGCATATCACCTTCAGGAGAAGGGGTTGGACACCGTTGAGGCCAACGTGAAGCTCGGCTTCGCGCCCGACCTGCGCGAATACGGCGAGGGGGCGCAGATTCTCGCCGATCTCGGCGTAAAGCGCGTCCGGCTGATGACGAACAACCCCTGCAAGATAAAGGGACTTGCGGGATACGGAATCGAAATCGTAGAGCGTGTGCCGGTAGTGATTCCGCCCACAGCGTTCGACAAGCGATACCTCGACACCAAGCGCGAGAAGATGGGGCATCTTATTTAAAGGCAAAGACGCGTCATGGCGGAAAGGCTTTTCAAACTCGTTTCCGATTTCAAGCCGACTGGCGACCAGCCTGAAGCTATAGACGCGATCGTGAAAGGGCTTGGGGACGGGGCGAACCGCCTCGTGCTCCAAGGTGTTACCGGCAGCGGCAAGACGTTCACCATGGCGAATGTCATCGCCCGTTGGAACCGTCCGACGCTCATCCTCTCCCACAACAAGACTCTTGCCGCGCAGCTCTTCGCGGAACTCCGCCAGTTCTTCCCGGAAAACGCGGTAGAGTATTTCATCTCGTATTACGATTACTACCAACCGGAAGCGTACATCCCGCAGACGGACACCTACATCGAAAAGGACGCTGCCGTCAACGAAGAGATAGAACGCTACCGCCTCGCCGCCACCAACGCCCTCATCGCCCGGCGCGACGTGATCGTCGTGGCGTCCGTAAGCTGCATCTACGGCCTCGGCGAATCCACGGAATACCGCAACCTCGCCGTCGGATTCAAGCAGGGCGAAAACTGCGGACGAGGCAGCCTCGTGGACAGGCTCATCGCCGCCCAGTACGTGCGCAACGACTTCGACTATTCTCCGGGAACCTTTCGCGTGCGCGGCGACGTGGTGGACATCTTTCCCGCCTATGCCACGGACGGCATACGGGTGGAGTTTTTCGGCGACGAGATAGATTCCATCCGCCAGCTGAGCGTGCCGGACTTCAAGCCCGGCGTCTCCATGCCGGCGGCGGTCGTAACGCCCGCGAAACAGTTCGTGATGCCGAAAGAAAAAATGGAGGCCGCCTACCTCCGGATCGAAGAGGAACTGAAGGAGCGCTTGCTCTATTTCGAGGAGCGCAAGAAGTTCATCGAGGCGCAGCGCGTGCGCGAACGGACTGAATACGACATCGAGATGATGCGCCAGCTTGGCTACTGCAACGGAATCGAGAACTATTCGCGTCCGCTCACCGGACGCGCACCCGGCGAGCCTCCGGAGTGTCTGCTGGACTATTTCCCCGACGACTTCCTCACCATAATAGACGAATCGCACGTCGCGGTGCCGCAGATCCGGGCCATGTACAACGGCGACCAGGCGCGCAAACAGAAGCTCGTAGACTACGGTTTCCGCCTGCCCAGCGCCAAGGACAACCGTCCGCTAAAGTTCGACGAGTTCGAGAAGAAGATACGCCAGATAGTGTTCACGAGCGCTACGCCCGGCGACTACGAGTACGGAGTGTCGTCCGTCGTGGCAGAGCAGGTCATACGCCCTACCGGGCTTCTCGACCCCGAAATCGAGATACGTCCGCTCAAAGGGCAGATAGACGACCTCATGGCGGAAATCCGCAAGGTGGCGGAAAAGGGAGACCGGGTTCTCGTCACGACGCTCACGAAGCGCTCCGCCGAAGACCTCACGGCATACCTCCACGAAACCGGCCTCCGCGTGGAATACCTGCACAGCGGAATCGACGCGCTGGAGCGCGTTGCGATTCTCGGGCGTCTGCGGAAAGGCGAGTTCGATTGCCTGGTGGGAATAAATCTACTGCGCGAAGGCCTCGACTTCCCCGAAGTCGCGCTCGTGGCGATTCTGGATGCGGACAAGGAAGGCTTCCTGCGTTCCACCACGTCCCTTGTGCAGACGGCTGGCCGCTGCGCACGGCACGTGGACGGCCGCGTAATCCTCTACGCGGATCATCAGACCGACGCCATCCGCGACCTGCTGCGAATCACGAAGAAACACCGCGACAAGCAGATTGCCTACAACAAGGAACACCACATCACGCCCAAAAGCGTCAAGCGGGCGATCAACGAGGCGGTGTACGTCTATTCCGAGGCCAAAAAGGCGGAACGCAAGGCGGTAAACGCGACGCCGGAAAAATTCGACGTCGCCGAGACCATTGCCGCGCTTCAGGAAGAGATGATGCAGGCTGCGGAGTCGCTTGAGTTCGAACGCGCCGCCTATCTCCGCGACCAGATCAAAGCCCTCAAAGCTGCGGCGCATTGACCCCATCGCATCATCCCTTTCCGCGCCGCCTTGCACATGGAAGTTCAAGCCGGTGCGGACACCGCCGACATTTGCCGGAAGCGCATTCTTCGCTCCACGCTTCGATCTTTGCGCAGATCCTGTCGAGCGTTCGCTCCATCGTTGTGCCTTTGAGCGCACACTGCCATACGACAATGAGATTCCAGCCGGCATCGCGCCATGCCTTTTCGTTGCGGTGGTCGCGCTTGACGTTCCTCGACCACTTCTCCATCCAGAACGCGATGTTCGACTTCGGCATGGTCGAATCCTTGCATCCATGCCTGTGCCAGAAGCATCCGCGCACGTCTATTATCGTCTTGGCTTTGGGAATCACAACGTCCGGTTTTCCCGGATATCGCTTGTCGCATACCCTGAACCGCCAGCCGAAAGCGAAAAGCCGTTTGCGGACAAGGATTTCCGGCACGGTGTCCTTGCCGCGAATCTTCGCCATCAACCGACTGCGCTGCTCTGGAGTTATCGTATCCATTTATTG
>JAFPNP010000035.1 GCA_017411125.1 Kiritimatiellia bacterium | reverse complement strand
TGCAGCCGTTTCAACTTCAGGGGCGCGGAGCAGCAGAAGAAAGTCGGCGTGCTTTCCGGCGGCGAACGCAACCGCGTGCATCTCGCAAAACTCCTCACGGCGGGCGGCAACCTGCTGCTTCTCGACGAACCGACGAACGACCTCGACGTGGCGACGCTGCGCTCGCTCGAGGAAGGCCTGCAGGATTTCGGCGGATGCGTGATGGTCGTGAGCCACGACCGCTGGTTCCTCGACCGCATCGCCACGCACATCCTCGCGTTCGAGCCGGGCGGGAAGACCACTTGGTTCGAGGGCGGCTACTCCGATTACCATGAAATGATCGCGAAACGCAAGTGAGCGAAAGCACCGCATCGCCGAATCGTGACGGCGCGTGCCCTCACGCGTCGCCCCAGCCAGCCTGGTCCGTGCTGCCCGACGAATGGAAGCCGCTGCTCGTCGCCCGCGGTCTTCGCGCTTTTCGTGCCGACCAGATACTGCACTGCCTCTACCGTGACTATATCACAGACTGGGACGCCGCGACGACCTTGCCGAAGGACTTCCGCGAAACGCTCAAGCGCGAGTTTCCCATAAACGTGCCGAAGCTGCTCGCCACCGATTCCGCTTCGGACGGAACGGTCAAGCTGCTGCTCGGCCTTGCCGACGGGGCGAGCGTGGAGACCGTCGTCATCCCTGCGCCCGGACGCCTGACGCAGTGCGTCTCGTCGCAGGTTGGATGCGCGATGGGGTGCGTGTTCTGCGCAAGCGGGAGCAAGGGGCTTGTGCGGTCGCTATCGGCTGACGAGATCGTGGCCGAGGTCATGGCCGGGCGGCAGTTCGCGGACGCGGCCGCGCGCGGCCGCCAGGGCAGCGGCATCGGCCTCACCAATCTTGTCGTGATGGGCATGGGCGAGCCGTTTGCCAACTACGACGAGACGATGCGCGCGCTGAAGCTGATAAACGCGGGCAAGGGCCCGAACCTCGGCGCCCGCCACATTACGATTTCTACCTGCGGCATCGTTCCTGGTTTCGAGAAGCTCGCGGCGGAGGGGTTGCAGTTCGAACTGTCCGTTTCGCTGCACGCTCCGAACGACGAACTGCGCAGCCGCATCATGCCGGTGAACAGACGTTGGCCGGTGGACGAATTGCTTTCCGCCTGCGCCGCGTACACGCGCAAGACGGGCCGGATAATCACTTTCGAATACACTCTCGTCAAGGGGTTGAACGATTCGCGCGAATGCGCCGAGGAGCTGGTGCGCAAGCTGCGCAGGCTTCCGTCGTGCAAGGTCAATCTCATCCCGCTTTCGCCGGTGGACCACCGCCCCGACTTGGAGACGCCGGACGAGGCGACGCTTATGATGTTCCTCGACGTCCTGATGAAGGGCCGCATACAGACCATGCTGCGCCGCAGCCGCGGCAAGGACGTTGCCGCCGCGTGCGGGCAGCTCCGTTTGCGCAACGAGGAAGGCCGGGCGTGACGCATGGACGAGCGCGCGACGATAGCGGCGATCTCGACGGCTCCGGGGCGCGGTGGCGTGGCTGTCGTGCGCGTAAGCGGGCCGGACGCGCTCGCGATAGCGTCCGCGCTCGCGGGGAGGGCGATCGGCCCCGGCCGCCGTTTCTTCCACGCCGTGCTGCGTCATCGCGGGCGAGTTCTCGACGACGGTCTCGTTCTTGTGTTCCGCGCGCCGGCAAGCTACACCGGCGAGGACGTCGTGGAGTTCCAGACGCACGGCGGCACGATGGCGCCGCGCCGCGTGCTGGACGCCTGCCTTGAATGCGGGGCGCGTCTCGCCCGGCGCGGAGAGTTCACGCAACGTGCCTTTTTGAACGGGCGGATCGGCTTCTCGGAGGCGGAGGCCGTGATCGATCTCATCGACGCCAAGACGGAACGCGCGGCGGCGGATGCGGCGGCGCGTCTTGACGGCGCGGAGAATCGTGCGAACGCCGAACTTTACGAACGCGCGCTCGATCTGTCCGCCCGCCTCGAACACGCGCTCGACGTGAGCGAGGACGAATTGCCGTCTTCGTATCTGGCGGAGACGGAATCCGCCGTCGACGGTCTTTTGCAGGCCGTCGCCGCCGCCGCGAGGCGCTTGCGGGAAGGAAAGATACTGCGCGAGGGCGCGCTCGTCGTGCTGGCCGGTCCGCCGAACGCCGGGAAAAGCTCTCTGCTCAACGCGCTGCTCGGCGAACAACGCGCGATAGTGAGCGACGTTGCCGGGACGACGCGCGATTCGATAGAGGAATGGCTAGACATCGACGGCTGGCCCGTGCGTCTGGTGGACACCGCCGGAATCCGCGAGGCGGGCGACGCGATCGAGGCGGAGGGAGTGAGGCGGGCGGAGGAATTGGTTGCGTGCGCGGACGTCGTCGTCGCGCTCGACGCGGATTTGCCCGGCTCATTGCGGATACACTCGAAATGCGACATCTCGCGCGGCGAAGGTTTGAACGTGAGCGCGAAGACCGGCGAAGGGCTGGACGCCTTGCGCTCGGCGATCGCCGCACGGCTTGCGGAAAAGGCGGATACGGGAGGGACGGGCGCTATCCCGTCCAAGGCCGAAACCGGGCTGGATGCGCTGCTTGCTGCCGGCGAGGCGCTGCGGCTAGCCCGCGACGGCCTGCCGGACGTCGTTCTTGCGGCGAACGGCGTGCGCAAGGCAGCCGATCATCTTGGCCGCCTTGCAGGCAGGGTCTATTCCGACGATCTGCTTGAAAACCTTTTCTCGCGCTTTTGCGTGGGAAAATGAGACGGCGCGATGTCGGAGCTGCTGAAAACGTGGTATAATAACTTTCGTTTCGCGCACGAAGAAACAAAGGAAAGAGAAGAAACCATGGAAATCGTATCCACCGAGAACGCGCCCAAGGCGCTGGGGCCATACAGTCAGGCAATCAAGGCCGGAGGGCTTGTCTTCTGCTCCGGGCAGATTCCGATCGATCCGGCCGTCAATGCCGTGACGGCGACGACGATTGAAGAACAGGCCCGCCAGGCGATCTCGAATCTCAGAAACGTGCTCGAGGCCGCCGGTTCGTCTCTGGCTAAAGTCGTGAAGACTACGGTGTTCATCAGCGACATGAACGACTTCGCCGCGCTCAACGGCGTCTACGCGGAACTGTTCGGCGACGCGAAGCCCGCCCGCAGCTGCGTGCAGGTGGCGCGTCTGCCGAAGGACGTGAAACTTGAAATCGAGGCGATTGCCGTAGCGTGAACAGCCG
>JAFPNP010000034.1 GCA_017411125.1 Kiritimatiellia bacterium | reverse complement strand
TCTGCCAGCTGCAGGCGCGGTGCCAGAATCCGAAGGCCACGACGCTGAAGATCGACGTCGTCGACAAGGGCAACTCGCCTGTCGCCGAGGTGACGCCGCAGGGAACGCTCGGCACGGCGGACGGCCTGCGCCGCTTCATCTGGACGGTTCCCGTCCGAAGCGGCGATTCGGTGCGGCTGACGATGTCCGGCGGCGAGCTCACGCTCGTCAAGGCGCAGTTCATCTACTTCGGCGTGAAGGAATAACGGCAGGGCGGTCGCCCCGCGACCGCCGGAAAGGAACTGAAAAATGAAAAAGACACTTTGGACAATGCTGGCGGCGGCCGTGGCGCTCTGCGCGCAAGCGGTTGAGATTGAACTCCTGAAGGACGGAAAAGGCACGGAGATTACCGCCAATTGGGTGAATTCCGACAACAGGTTCGGAATCTGGACGGACAATGACCACGTGGCATCCTGGTTCAGGGCGACCTACGAGGAAAGCACACTGTCGCAAAGCGTGACCCTTGCCGACTGCGGAATCTCGGACGAAGAGATCCAAGCCGGCATGACCATGACCGCATCGGCTACGGCTTTCACCTATGGTGAGAGATATGGGGAGTATGGAAGCCGGATATGCAACATCAAGGTCTATGAATACGCCGCGAACGGAACCACCCTCGCCGTGAATACGGTCATGGACAAGCCGGGGGTGCTTTTTGACGTCACGACTTTCACGACCAATTTCACTCTCAATCCCGATACGCGCTCCGTCAAATACGAGATGAACGGGCAAGATATAGTCAATTGGGAGGGATTGTACGGTCCGGCGTTCCGGAACTGCAGCATGAAGGTCACGCGGAACTCCGGCGCCTACAACGTCACGTTCGTCTCAACGGGGACTACTCTCGAAGGCTCGCTTGATCGGCCGCCTGTCGCGAGCCGGAGCGGCGACTACACCTTCCTCGGTTACTTCACGGAGGACGGAGCGCAGGTCTTCGACGCAAACTACGCGCTGGTCGAGAGCGGCCTTTCGGGGCTTCCGACGGACGTCACGCTCTACGCCAAGTGGGCACAGCCCGAAGGCAGCATGGCGAAGCTCGTCTACCGTGGGCAGCTGAACCTGCTCGCCGGCGGGCCGGCCGCAAGCGACGAGAAATACACGAAGAAGATGCATTTCCGCGTCTACGACGGGGCGGAGGCGACGACGCCGCTTTGGAAGATCGACGACCAGGAGGTGACCGTGAACGCCGACGGCAGCTTCGTGCACGCGTTCGGCGACGAGACGCTCGCCGCGCTGATCGCGACGGGGCGCGTGACGCACGTGGGCCTCGCGATCGGGACGTCGGCCAGCCTCGCGACCGAGCTCAAGCCGAGGCGCGCGCTCCGGCCGGTCGCCGCCGTCAACCGGGCGCTCACGGCGGAAGGGGCGGCGCTCGACGTCCGCGTCGGCAGCCTGGCCACCGAAAACGCCCTGGTGTCGGCCGACGCGACGGTGTCGCAGCTCGAAGTCGTCGGGCGGGTGACCGCGCCCGGCGCCGGCAAGGTGGAGGTTTCGCCGCTCGTGGTCGGCCCGGAGGAACGGACGCGGCTCCTGCGCGGAAACGGCGTCAAGGCGTTTTCGCGGGCGAAACCGACGGTGCTGGCCACCGTGTCGTCGGCCCTGCGCGGGCAGGTGCTGGCCACCGCGCCGTCGGACGGCGTCGCGCTCATCTCGAGCCAGGCGTCGGGTACGCGGGCCCTGCGCTGCCCGGCGGTCGTGCAGTACTGCCGCAAGGATGAAAAGGTTCGCGCGCCCACGTCGGACGACGGCGGGCTCAAGGTGACGTTCTATCCGTTCATCGGCAAGGAAGGCAATTGACGTGAAGGTTGAGTTTTTGAGCCACGAAGAACGTACAGAAACGCAAAATATTCAGACAGGATTTAAAGGAACAGAGCCATGAAGAGAAGAGTGACGATTTCGCTTTTGCTGAGTGCCTTTGCGGCGTTTGCCGACGGGCCGGCGGACACGGATCTCACGCTCGGCGAGGTGGAGCTGCCCGTCTACGTCCACCCGGACGGCGGCAGCGCCGGCTACACGCAGCCGACGGTGGCGTATCCGATCTCGACCGTCAAAGCGCCGACGGCGCCCGGCGAGCAGGTGTCGGTCGTTTCGTCCAAGGACGCCACGATGAAATGGGAACTGGCGGCGTGGACGGTCGGACGGACGCTCTCCGAGCAGCCGCCGGACGCCAAGCTCGGCGACTTCTGCACCGACATCCCGTTCGACCCGGACGAGATCGACTGGGCGGCGACCGCCGCCGCGAACGCCGCGGCCGTCGCCGACGGGCGCATCGTCTTCGACAATGGCGCGGCGAACGGCTACGAGCGCGTGATCTTCACCGCGAGCGGCGCCACGGAAGTGACCTGGGTCCGCACGGGCGGAGCCACCGTCACGCAGACCTACGATGTCGGCAGCTCGTCGTCGGCGCGTCCCTACCGCATCTTCGCGACGCGCGTGGACGAGGCCAACTCCGCCGCGTTCATCGACCTCACGGGCAAGTTCGTGAAGTTCTTCGGCGACCCGAACCTCCTGAAGAGCGAATACGCCGAGACCGCGCCCGGCGTCTCCAACGTCGTCTACGGCATCGACTACAACCCGGCCACGACGAAGATGCTCACCGTCCGCTACCGCACGAACGAGGAGACGGGCGCGATCGACTGCCCGCAGGGGCAGTTCGTGCTGGCCTACTACGACACCGAGACGAAGGACCACATGGTCGCGCACATCGTCGTGGAGATCTGTCCGCCGAACGTGACAACGCTGAACGCCGAGGTCGGCGAGTGCCTGAAGCCCGCCGGGGGCGGCTTCGGCACGGAGCGGCTCTACTCGGTCGTCGCCGCCGGCGCCGCGCGCGAGGACAACGACCCCTATTCGCCGTATCTGGAGAAGTATTCCGCCGCCAAGGGCGAGGAGCTGACCGATCCGGACCACGACAAGGTGTTCGCCATCGCGCCGACGGACGTCTCGACGAGCGCATCCGGCATGGCCATGCCGTGGAAGGCCGACGTCTTCTGGCAGACGGAAGACCCGATGAAGACGAAGTGGACCTTCGAGCACGACTGGTATCTCATCAGCTGGCCGGAGGAACCGCTTCGCGTCGTCGTGGCGCCGACAGGTTCGGCGGCGGGCTGCCCCGTCACCCTGCCGACGAACTACGTGGCGACGACCGGCTTCCGGCTGCCGGCGGACGTCTCGGCCGCCTACGACGCCTACACGCGGGAACTTGCCCTCAAGGGCAGGCATGGCGGCAAGATCCTCGTCCGGCTCTCGAACCAGGACGGGAACGGCTGCCCGTCGTATCTCCCGATCGAGCTGACGGACTACCGCGACGCGTCGGTTGCGACTTCGACCATCTTCGAGTGGCCGGTCGGCATCGAGCTGACGCCCCGCATCGGCATCGAGGCGGGGGAGAATGCGCGCGCGATGTCCGAGCGCGTGGACGACAATCTCCCCGGCTTCATCTACGAGCCGGAGTCCCTGGGGCGCAACTGGAACCCGCGCCTCTACCACCGTCCCGGCGGCACGCGCGTCCTGCCCGACGGCGTGCCGTCGGTCGGGGACATGCAGGCGGATGTGGCGGATGATGCCGAATCCGATCCCTTCGCGTCGCTCCAGTCGGCGATCTACGGCGTCAACGGGGTGGACAACGCGAAGATCCAGGTGTGGTGGCGCGCGAACTTCCAGACGGAGCGGATGCCCGTTCCGGTCAGCTATCCGGCGCTCGTGCAGAACTACCGGGTGACGTGGGATGCGACGAAGGTGCCCGGGCTCCTGCCGGAAATCACGCTCGCGTCCCAGCTCGGCTCGGCCGATCCGGCGATGACCGCCTGCGGCGGGCGCGCGCTCCTGCTCGTCGAGACGAACTCGACGGCGTCCGTCGATCTCGGCGGCCGGCTGCTCGCGGCCGACGCGCCGTCGGCGATCCTCGGATTCGCGTGCTACGTGTCGCCGGACGGCGACGCGACGGCCGGCCATCTCGCCCGGTGGAGTTTCGGCAATCCCCGCGCGGCGAGCGACGTCGTGGTCGAGGCGATGCTCGAGTCCGACGGCTCGGACGGCTTCCAGGTGGCGCTTGCGACGAACGGCGTGGCGGCGGGCGTCCATCCGATCAAGCCCGGCGAGTGGACGGGTATCGAGGTCCCGGTTTCCGGCTCCGTCATGGGGCGGGGCGTGACGGTGACCTACGGCGCGTCCGACGCCGCCGCGGGCGACTCCGCGACCTTCGTGGCGCTCGACAGTCTCGCGATCCGCTACGGCGACGACTACGCCCTCTACGACTTCAGCTTCACCGCCGACGACCTTTCGACGCTCGGCGGCGACGGGACGGTCCGCACCGCGACGGACGACGCCGGCAACGTGCTCACGTGCCGCAACTGCGCCATCGCCGGCGCGGGCGCTCCCAGGCCGTTCGAGCTGAAGCTCAGGGCGGAGAACGGCGTGTCCCCCGAAATCTACTACGAGAACGACTGGAGCAAGGTCGGCTACAACCCGAACGAGGAGCACGCCTTCGTGGACGCCGGCAGCGACGGCTACGTCGTCTGGGCGATCCGCGACGACCTCAACAGGGACGCCACCTCCAGGGAGCCTCTGGTGATGGTGATGTATGCCGAGAACGGCAAGGGCCGCATGCAGGCGTTCACCGTCACGCGGACCTCGATCTTCTATCCGGAAATGGCCAGCGCCGCGCTCGTCGGCAATCAGCTGCTGCCGCCGGCGCCGATCGGCCGCCTGGCCGGCAGCCAGACGTCCATCGACGCGACGACCTCCGCCTTCGGCTTCGACGACAACGCCGTCGCCTACCGCGACCGCAAGAACGGCCTCTGGGCGCGGCGCGACGGCGTCACCGCCGCCAAGTACGGCTACCCGATGCAGAGCGGCTTCTACTTCCCGTCGCTCGCCGAGCAGCCCGCCGTCGGCACCCCGATCGCGTGGCTCGCCTGCCGGAACGTCGCCAACCCGAGTCTGGGCGACGTCACCAACATCACCGCCGCCGCCAACTGGTACTGGACGGTGAACTGGCCCACGAACGTGCCCACGCTCAAGATCGGCCAGGTACTCACCAAGGCGACGCAGGGGCTTCCCGAAATGTGGAACGCCGCGTCGATGGCCGTCTGCTACCCGAATCCCTCGCCAGCCGACGTCGCGGTCGGGGCTTCTGACGGCGCGCCCGTGGT
>JAFPNP010000298.1 GCA_017411125.1 Kiritimatiellia bacterium | reverse complement strand
GCCGAAGTGCGGGCGCGCAATGGTGAACGGAAGCGTTGCCGCGCTTGACGCGCTGCCGCCCGGAAAGTACGCAATCGTCGCGCACGGCGTGCTTCCCGCAGAGCTTGCCGATCCAGTCGCAGAACCCTCGCAAACGGCAGACGGCGGAAAGTTCCGCCTTTCCGCGTCCTCATCGCACGACGGCGGCCATGCATGGAACATCGGCAATCTTCTCGCCCCGCGTGGAAATCGCGCCGCAAAGGGATGGAGTTCCGTGGCGCATTCATCCGCGAACGCGGAAGAGTGGCTGCGCATCGACTTCGAATCCGTGAAGAGCGTGGAGAAATTGGAACTTTGGGCGCGCGACGACCGCGATTCAAGAAACGGCGCCGCAGGTTTCCCGCGTTCGTTCTGCGTCGAGGGCATGGACGATTCCGGCGAATGGCGCGTGCTGAAATCGTACAAGAACGCGCTTCCGCCGAAGCCAGGCCTCCCCTTCACGGTCGATTTCTACACGGTGATCGGCTACGCCAAGGCGAAATCGCTGCGCGTGCGGGCGACGGAGCTTGGCGTTCCTGCGTCGGACGAGCCGGACGCATGGCGCTTCCAGCTCAAGAGGATAGCGGTGACCGCACGATGAACACGACATCCAGCGAATCCCTTGCCGCGTTTGAACGCGCCCACGTGTGGCATCCCTACGCTTCGCTGGCCAATCCGCCGCCTGTGCGGTTCGTCAAAGAAGCGCACGGCGTGAATCTGGTCTTGCAGGACGGCTCCACGCTCGTCGACGCCGTTTCGAGCTGGTGGTGCGTCGCGCATGGCCACTGCCATCCGCGCATCGTGGACGCGATGCGCCGCCAGGCCGAACGCCTACCGCACGTCATGTTCGGCGGCCTTTCGCACGAGCCCGCCGCCGCGCTCGCAGAACGCCTCTCGCGGATTGCGCCGCCGGGCCTGGACCGCGTGTTCTTTGCGGACTCCGGCTCGATCTCGGTAGAAGTGGCCGCCAAGATGGCCGTGCAATACCAGCGAGCCCTCGGCTTTCCGCGCAAAGGAAAGCTTGTCGCCCTTCTCGGCGGATACCACGGCGACACCTGCTGCGCAATGGCGCTCAGCGATCCGGACGGCATGCACACGCTTTTCCGCTCCATCATGCCGAACCACTTCTTCGCGGACCCGCTCGACTTTTCCACGCTCGAGCGCGTGGTGGACGAACACTCGGACGAAATCGCCGGCGTGATCTGCGAGCCGTTCTTCCAGGCAGCGAACGCAATGCGTTTCTATTCTCCGGACTACCTGCGGAAGATGCGCGCGCTCTGCGACGCAAAGGGCTTGCTGATGATCTTCGACGAAATCGCCGCCGGTTTCCATCGCACCGGTCCGCTCTGGGCGCATTCGCGTTCAGGCGTCGCGCCGGACATCATGTGCGTCGGCAAGGCGCTCACCGGCGGACACGTCACGCTCGCGGCGACAATAGCCTCCGCCCGCGTGGCGGAAGTCGTATCGTCCGGAACTCCGGGCGCGTTCATGCACGGCCCTACGTACATGGCGAACCCGATCGCCTGCGCCGCCGCGCTCGCATCGCTCGACCTCTTCGAGGAATCCGACTACGCATCCGCCGTCGCCAACATGGAAGAAGGATTGCGCGAAGGGCTTGAACCGTGCCGGGATATGCCGAACGTCGCCGACGTGCGCGTCTGCGGCGCCGTGGGAATCGTGGAGGTCAAGAAGGCGCTTCCGCGCCAGGAGGACATCGACCGCGCGATAACGCGCCACGGCGTCTGGCTGCGTCCGTTCAGCCGCTACATCTACGCCATGCCGCCGCTCGTGAGCGACGCGCAGACCGTCTCGCGCATCGCTGCCGCCATCCGCGATCTCGCGTCGTGTCCGGCAGGACCTGTGCCGGAGGGCGACTTCCATGAATGACACGCGGCTTTTCGCCGTCAAGATGCGGGCGGCCCGAAAGGGCGAACACGTCTCTGGCGCCGAACGCATAGTCCCGGCCCGCGACGTTCCGGCTCTCGCCGCCACGCTTGCGAAACGCGCCTTGCACCATTCCAAAGGCGTGCCTGACGAAATCCACCTGAAGGTCGAGGAGGCGCAGGACATGCTGCACCTCGACGCGCTTCCGGTAAAGACATACGTCACGCACACGCCGGAAGAAGGCATGGCGTGCGCGGCCCGGCTGCTTGCGGCGGCGGGCGTCGTGCGCATCGACGAAATCATGGCTCTCTTTTCCGAAACATACGCCATGCGCGGCGCAATGCTGCTCGACGCGGACACGCTCGAACGCCTCGAGCCAGACCGCATCCGAGGCGTCCGAGCCACGTACATGGACGCCGCAGCCACGACCGCCGGCTTGGTTTCAAGCGCGAAAAACCATTTCGCAGAGGCGCTGGTGCTCGCGACAAAGGTCGCGAACGCGCCCGGAATCGTCGGGGAGATATGCGTTTCGGACGATCCAGACTACGTGACGGGCTATGTGGCGACCAAGGACGCGGGCTACTGCCGAATCACTACCGTCAAGCAAAAAGGCGACCCGTGCGGCGGACGCATATTCCTGTTCCGAGGCCCGCGCGAACTGGTCCCGCAGACTATCGACTTCCTCCAGAAACGGTGCGTGCTCGTGGATTGTCCGCCACCTCCGCCGCCTCCGCCGCTTGACGAGGCGCTCGCCGCCGAACTGCGCGAGGCAGAAGAACAGGGAGTGCTTCGCATCTGCCGCGAACGGCCCGCAGGGCTGCTTTCATTCGCGTCCAACGACTACCAGAACCTTGCGGGCGATCCGCGTCTCAAAGAGGCGGCGTGCGAGGCCGTGCGGCGCAGCGGCGCCGGATCGGGCGCTTCGCGCCTCATAACAGGGACGCTGCCGGAGCACGTGCGGCTTGAACGGCATCTCGCATCGTTCAAGCACACGGAAGACGCCGTCGTGTGGGCCACGGGCTACATGGCGAACGTCGGGACGATTTCAGCCCTCGTCGGGAAAGGCGACGCCGTGTTCAGCGACGAACTCAACCACGCGAGCATAATCGACGGCTGCCGCCTTTCGCGCGCCGACGTTTTCATCTATCGCCACGGCGACATGGCCGACCTCGCCAGACAGCTCGCCGCCTCCGGGCCGCGCAGGCGCAAGCTCGCGGTCAGCGACGCAGTATTTTCCATGGACGGCAATCTGCTCGACCTTCCGGCCTTCGTCGCAGTTTGCCGCGAAGCGGGTGCCGTGTCGATGATCGACGAAGCGCACGCCACTGGCGTCGTCGGAGCGACAGGACGCGGGCTGACCGAACATTTCGGGTGCAAGCCCGACGTGATCCTCGGCACGCTCTCCAAGGCGCTAGGCAGCGAAGGCGGATTCGTGTGCGCCAGCAGGACGGTATGCGACTACCTTCGGAACAAATCGCGGTCGTTCATATTCTCCACCGCTCCCGGTCCCGGAGCGATGGCGGCGGCAGACGCCGCGCTTTCGGTGCTCGAGGCCGAGCCGGAACGAGCGGACGTGCTGCGCTCGAAGGTGAAGATTTTCGTGGATGCGCTGAATGCCGCCGGACTGAAGTGCGCGTCGCAGAGCGCAATCGTGCCAATACGCATAGGCGATGAACGGAAAGCGTGCGAAGTGTCGGAAGCGCTTCTTCGCGAAGGCGTGCTCGTGCCGGCCATACGCTATCCCACCGTGGCACGCGGCGAGGCGCGTCTCCGTGCCGCCGTAGACGTCGGCAAATCGGAAGCCGAACTCGTCCGGGCGGCGAACCTTGTCGCCGCTGCCTCATGGCGGAGCATGCGAACTGTTCCCCGATGAAACACTGTCAAATTAGCGAACAAACGAGGAGAGGAAAAGAATGAAGCATATTGTATTTGCAATGGCGGCGTGCGCGGCTCTCGCCGCAGGCGCGGAGAACAAGGCGTTCAGCGTTTCGGACGGCGGAACGGCAAAAGACGGCAAGGCGCACGCGCTGGACGGTTTGCCCGTCGTCTGCGAGAACGTCGTTGCGGTCGAAGGACGCGAAGCGTCGCTTCTCCCGAGGGGACGCAAATTCAAGCTCGTCTGGAACGACGAGTTCGACGGCGATGCGCTCGACGACTCCAAGTGGGGTTGGCGCACAAACTTCTGGGGGCGTCCGGCGCACTGGTTCGCGAAGCCGGAGGACAAGGCGCACGAAGTGAAAGACGGATTGCTGCATTTGAAGCTCGTCAAGCGTCCGGACGGACAATTCGTCTCGCCGCAGCTCCAGACGGGCGAAGTCGTATGGGACGTGCCGCCGGCGGAAAATTCCAAGAATTTTTGGCCGCTCCCGAAACGCGGCAAGCCGAAGTTCATGCACCGCTACGGCTACTACGAATGCCGTTGCCGTCTGCAGCAGAAAGCAGGATGGTGGTCGGCGTTCTGGATGCAGTCGCCAATGCAGGGCTGCTCGCTCGACCCGCGCAGGGCCGGCATCGAACACGACATCATGGAATCGTTCGATCCGGGAAAGGTGATACCGCACTGCTTCCACTACAATGGCTACGGCGCAGAACACAGGTGCTTCAAGTCGCCGCGCACAAGGAAGAACGCGGATGCGCTTCTCACGCTCGACAAGACGAAGTTCCATGTTTTCGGACTTCTTTGGGAGCCGGACGGCTACACGGTATTCATCGACGGACGCCAGCACGGCCCGAAGACCGGACGGGGCAAAGGCGAAGCCGTGTCGGAAACGGAAGAGTTCATCCTTCTCACTACCGAAGCGAAGTGGTACCGCAACAACCGCATGACCGGCAAGGGCGTGCCGGAACTGGAGGCGACTCTTGGCGACGAATTCATCGTTGACTACGTCCGCGTGTACGACATCTGCAAATGACGATGAAATCCATAATTGCTGCCCGTATCGGTGTTTTGTCCATAGCAATGACGACGGCGTCTGTCGCAGCGGCGCTCACAACCGGGACGCCGTTTGCGGAAAACATGGTGCTGCAGCGCTGGATGCCGGTTCCGGTGTGGGGCACGGCGGCGCCCGGCGAAACGGTGACGGTTGAATTCGCAGGGCAGTCGAAGACGACGAAGGCCGACGCCAAGGGCGAATGGCGGATCCGTCTCGATCCGATGGAGGCGTCGTGCGAGAACCGAACGATGAACGTCATTGGTGCAGAAAGCCGCGAAGTGATCGGCAATGTTCTCGTGGGCGAAGTCTGGTTCGCGAGCGGCCAGTCGAACATGGAGTGTCCGATATGGGGTCCGAGTCCGCGTTACCGCGACGGCAAGGGCGGCGTCATGACGCGGATGACACGGCGTCCGCTCGTGCGCTATGCGAAGAACGACCGGCCATGGAGCGCTGTGCCGGAACGCGGCTGGAAAGCCGAATGGCGTGACTTCTCGCCCGAATCGTTCAGGGACTGCTTCAAAAAGAAGGCGCTGTCCGCCGTCGCGTTCTATTTCGCGCTGGAACTCCACGACGCCCTCGGCGTTCCCGTCGGAATTGTCGATTCGTCGAAAGGCGGCTCCAACATCGACGCCTGGACGCCTCCGTCGGGTTATGCCGGACATCCGGCGCTCAAGGACGTCGCCGGATACAAGGCCGTCGCAAAGTGGGACAAGTCGATGGCGACGTCCGTGGTCGACGCCGACTACCACCAGCCGTCGGTACTCTGGAACGGCCTTGTCGCGGCGTGGGCGCCCTACGCGATCAAGGGTTTCATCTGGTACCAGGGCGAGCACAACGCCGTCCACGGCGACGCGGCGCGGTACTGCGAGAAGATGCACGCGCTCTACGACGGCTGGGCGAAGGAGTTCGCCAATCCCGGCCTCAAGCTCTACTTCGCGCAGCTGGCGCCGTTCAGGATCAACTGGTTCGACCTCCAGATGGCGCAGGCGAAGTTCGCGGCAGATGAGAAGAACGCGGCGATGGCGGTGACGTGCGACGTCGGAAACTGGAAAGACGTCCATCCAAACGACAAGGAAACGGTCGCCAGACGTCTGCTCCTCCATGCTCTCAAGCGCGACTACGGCCTTTCGGACGTCATTGACGATTCGCCGACCGTCAAGGCGTGGAGGGTGGAGGGCGGACGCTTCGTCGTCTCCTTTGACGGTGCGGGCGCGTTCTACTGCTACAATGCGGACAGGTCGGAGCCGAAGGGATTCGAGGTCGCGGGCGAGGACGGCAAGTTCGTCGCGGCGTCCGTCAAGAACCGGATGCGCAACGGCTCCATTGGCGGCAAGGAACTCATCGTCGGCTCGGATGCAGTCGCCGCGCCGAAGAGACTGCGGTATCTTGGCGGGGCGCACCGGGCGGGCTCTATCTACTCGCTCGATTCGGGGCTTCCGCTCGCGCCGTTCGAGATCGGAGATTGAAAACTGGAAGGATAAAGAAAATGAAGATGGAAATGACGAGAAGAGGTTTCATGCGCGGCGCGTTGGCGGCCGGTGCGTATGGCGTGGCCGGGCGCGACTTTGGTTTCGCCGCGACGGCGGACGCCACGGCCCTGCCGCTCCCGACGCCGGCACACCTGAAATGGGCGGACATGGAGCTTGGGATGTTCTACCACTTCGACATTCCGATCTTCGGCGGCGGACGCGCCCCGGACCCGAAGCGCTACAACCCGGCGAAACTCGACACCGATCAGTGGATGGAGGCCGTGAAGGCGTACGGCGCGAAGTACGTCGTCCTGACCGCGAAACACGGCGCGGGATTCATGCAGTGGCAGAGCGACATCTACCCGTATGGCGTCAAGCAGGCCACATGGCGCGGCGGCAAGGGCGACCTCGTGCGAGACTTCGTGACGAGCGCGCG
>JAFPNP010000297.1 GCA_017411125.1 Kiritimatiellia bacterium | reverse complement strand
TTCTACCTCGTGGACGTAGGAGCATTCGGCGTAGGGACGATCGTCCAGACGTACTCCGGCGACAGGCACGCGAAGGGCGATGAGAAGGGATTCTTCAAGTTCGGCGGTTCGACGGTGATATTCGTGGCGAAGGCAGGTGCCGTGCGCTTCGATGACGACATCGTGAAGAACTCCTCCGATGGACTCGAGACACGTGTTTTGTGCTGCGAGAAGATCGCCTCCTCCGCGTCACGCTTGAACGGCGCAGTCTGATGCCGGACGATGGAAAGGAGTATTCGCTATGATCATCAATGAACGTATGGACTATGCTGCACAGCGAAAGAAAGAGATGAACTGCTGTCAGGCGGTGCTTGTCGCTTTCGCCGGCGAACTCGGCAGAAGCGAAGATGAACTGTTGCGGCTTGGCTCCGGCTTCGGTTCGGGCATGGGAACGATGGAGGGAACGTGCGGTGCGCTCGTGGGCGCAATTATGGTTTCATCGCTCCTCGCGGAGAACGGCTCGGCGATGACAGCATCTCGCGCAATCATGTTTCGTTTCAAGGAACTCTGCGGCGCGACCGTCTGCCGTGATCTGAAGGGTATCGGCACGGGCAAGGTTCTGTGCGGTTGCGAAAATTGTGTCCGCAACGCCGTACAAGCGGCGGCGGAGATGGATTTCTCCGATGCGCCGAACCTGAAGGAAAAGATACGTCTATTCGAGAAATGCATCAACACTAACGACCTTGCGTTGGGGCGCGAACTTATTGCGGCAGATGCGCCATTTGATACGCCTGTGTCGTCTGAACCATTATATGGAGCGGAAGGGTACTTGAGTGTCGTCTCATTGATGCGCAGGAGTTTCCCCGATGTGCAATGGAAACTTGTCAGCATGATCGCAGACGGGCAAACGGTAGCCGTACAATGGAAATGTACCGGCACGTTCAGCGGGAGCGAGCCATTTGCGGGAATCCAGCCAAATGGGCGAAAGTTCTCCACTACAGTCATGAACTTCTACTCGTTTGATTTGGCCGGAAAAATATGCAAAGATATTGCGGCGGTTGGCATCGCAGGAATACTTCGCGAAATAGGAGCAATCAAATGACAGATCTGACTGAAAAAACGCTCGCCACGGAGCGCAAGTACACGGGGAATATCATCAGCGTCGATCTTCTCGACATCGAACTTCCAGACGGACGCAAGGCTAAGCGGGAGGTAATACGCCATGGCAACGCGGTGGCGATTCTCGCCCGTCGGCCAGATGGCAAGTTCGTATTCGTGAAGCAATATCGCAAGGCAGCTGAAGAGGCTCTTGTCGAAGTTATCGCCGGTGGACTCGAGCCGGGCGAAGACCCTATCGAGGGCGCGAAGCGCGAGACGTCTGAGGAGACGGGCTACGAAGTGACGGGCATCAAGTTCCTCACGACCATCATCTGTACACCCGGCTATTGCGAAGAGCGCATTCATCTCTACTTCGCGGAACTCTCGGAAACTGCCCACGCGCAAGACCAAGACCCCGACGAGAATGTGCATCCGGTTGTTCTTTCCGAGGCGGAAGTCGAGGACGGAATCCGCAGCGGCGCGATCTTCGACTCCAAGACGCTCTCCGCCTGGCTCTGTTGGAAACTTGCGAGATAGCACATTGTGGCAATGCGGAAGGTAGATTGACTTTGTCATAGCATCGTCACTACATGTTTGCTATACTATCATTCGCTTATCAAGAAAGGATCATGTCCGCATGACGAAAACCATGACTTCAATGCCCAAGACCTCGACGTTCCAGTTTCGGATCAACCCGAAGGTACGCGAACGCGCCGAGGCTATTTACGCTGGCTGCGGCCTCACACTGACCGACGCAATCAACATATTCATCCAGCAGTCCATCAACGTGGACGGCCTTCCGTTCGTGGTTACCCGCAAGTCTAAGGCGGCTAAGTGCGAACAGGCCGTGACGCGGCTCATGTCTGAAATCGCCGCCGGCGAAGCCTCTGCCGAGGCGGAAGGTTGGATTGACGAATCCGACATACTTGCAGAGTTCAAGGGCCGAACATGAAGATACGCTATTCGCCAGCTGTAAGAGACGACCTCCGCCAGTTGAAACGCTACCTTACGCTTGAATTCGGGGCCACCGTCGCATCCAAGTCGATCGCGAAGATCGTCAGTGACATATCTTCGCTGAAGAGCCAGAGACATCTCGCAAGGCCTCTTGCCGACAAGGTTGACCGCGCCACAGATTACTTGTATTTTCTCGCGGGCAGATATTCCGTTGTAATCCTTTCCAAAGGCAAGGGCCTTTATTCCATCATAAGGATACTAGACGGCAGAACCGACTACGTTAAGACGATTTTCGGCGAGTAGCACCAGTTGGATCTTCTCTGTAAACTTAAAGGGCATGTTGAATGAACTGGCTTATACTGATTGTTGCGGGGCTTTTCGAGGTTGTGTGGGCGACGGCGCTCAAGATGTCGAACGGATTCAGGAATCCGCTCGCAGACACCGTTTTTGTGGTGGGTATGGCTTTGAGCGTGTGGCTTCTGGCTGTCGCCATGAAAACAATTCCGATGGGAACGGCCTACGCCGTTTGGACGGGCATCGGTGCAATCGGCGGCGTGTTGGTCGGTATCATCGCATTCGGCGAATCCGCCTCCGCTCTGCGCATCGCCTCCGCCGCGCTCATCGTTGCTGGAATTGTAGGGCTGAAACTCGTCGCGAAATGACCCGTATGGACGGCAATAGAATAATCATGCTCGGCACCGGAAACGCGCTTGCGACGCAGTGCTACAACACGTGTTTCGTACTGCACTGCGCCGCAGGATGCGCTCTTCTCGTCGATGCCGGGGGTGGGAATGGAATCCTGTCGCAGCTGGAAACGCGCCGGGCTGCGGAAAGAGGAAATGCACGATATCTTTGTCACGCACGCGCATACTGACCATCTGCTCGGTGTGATATGGCTTGTCCGCATGGCGCTCCAGTTCAAATACAATCTGAATGTATGGAGCCA
>JAFPNP010000296.1 GCA_017411125.1 Kiritimatiellia bacterium | reverse complement strand
TATATCGGCCGCCTCGCCGCCTCAGGAGCGCCGGCGCACGGAGCGCTTGACGCGATGTTGATGGACAGCTGGGAATGCAAGCAACAGACCTGGACGTCCGGGCTGGACGCGGTGTTCGCCAAGCGGCTTGGCTACGACCTCTTCGCGTGGATTCCGGCGGTGTTCGGCTACGTCGTCGGCTCGCCGTCGGACACGGCCCGGTTCCTCAACGACTGGCGCACTCTCCTCGGCGATCTTGTTTCCGACAATTTTTTCGGGCACATGGCCCGCCGCGCACGCGGAAGGGGGCTTGGCATCGAGTTCGAGGCCGCCTTCGGCAACTCCATACCAGGCGACATAATGCGCTACTACAAATACGCCGATACGCCGATGTGCGAGTTCTGGCAGCCGGCGGTCTCCTTCAATTTCACTCCCGTGAAGCCCGCCGTGTCGGCCGCGCACGTCTACGGCAAAACCGGCGTGGGCGCGGAGGCGTTCACGGCGTTCCACGTCAGCTGGGACGAGAAACTCCGCGACCTCAAGCACAACGCGAACATGAACCTTGCCGAGGGCATCTCGCATTTCGTGTTCCACACTTATACGCACAACCCGCAGCGGCCTTGGCTTCCGCCTGGCACGTCTTTTGGCGGACAGGGCGTCGGCACCACTTTCGTGCGCGGACAGACGTGGTGGCGCCACATGCCTGCGTTTACCGACTATTTCGCGCGCTGCCAGACAATGCTCGAGTCGGGACGTCCCGTGGCGGACGTGCTGTGGCACTTGGGCGACGAATGCGATGGCAGGCCGGACCACTACGCGCCGTTTCCGGAAGGTTTCAAATACGATCTCTGCAATCCGGACGCATTTCTTTCCAGGATGTCCGTGAACGACAAGGGCGAATGGCAGACGCCCGGGAAGATTGCGTATCGAGTACTGTGGATTCCATATTGCAAGCGGCTGCTTCCCGAAACGCTGGAACATATTGCGTCGGGACTTGACAAAGGCGGCGTAGTGGCAATGGCGCATCTTCCGCAGGAGTCCGCCACGCGCAAAGACGGCGAGAGGGGATCGGCCAGATTCGAGGCGGCTCGCAGTGCCCTTGCCGGCGGGAAGTCCCGGCGCGGGCGGCTCTATATCGGGCGCTCTATCGGCGATGTCCTTGCCGCAGAGAAGATCGGGCGCGACGTGTACGTCGAGAAAGGAAGCGGCAGACTTGTATGGAACCATCGTGCCGTAGACGGCGAGGATTGGTATTTCATCGCGCCGGCCGAACCCGGCAGAGGGTTTGACGGAACGGTTGCGTTCCGGGCGGGCGGCGGGCGCGGACATGTCGAGACATGGCATCCGGAATCGGGCGAACGGCGGATCGCCGCCGCAGACGCGCGTTCCTTGCGCATTTCGCTCGCGCCGGCGCAGTCCTGTTTCGTCGTGTTCAGGAAAAGCGCAACGCCTGGCGCAAAGCCGCTCGTCGTTGGATGCCATGCCGAGCGGCGTATCGTCCTTGACAGACCGTGGCACGTCGGGTTTCCTGTTGGCTGGGGTATGCCGGCACACGTCGTGCTGGGCGCGTTGAAACCATGGCGGGAGATCGGTCCGACGCCGGAGGCCCGGGCGTTTTCTGGAACGGCGACATATGAAACGACGTTCGAACTGGACGAGCCTCTGCACGGAATGCGGGCGGTGCTGGACTTGGGGAAAGTCGAATCGATTGCCAAGGTGGAGGTGAACGGTACGGCATTCCCGGATATTTGGGCCGAGCCGTATCGCGTGGACGTGACCGACGCTGTAAAGCAGGGCGAGAACGTCGTGCGGATCGAAGTAACAAACACATGGTTCAACCGCCTTGTCTACGATGCGGGCCGTCCGGAAAGAGAGCGGCGCACTTGGACTTTCCGTTGGCCGCAGGCGAACGCGCCTTTGCGCGATTCGGGTCTGGCGGGGCCGGTTTCGCTCTTGTTGCGGCACGATAATGACACAACTGGTGTGCCATCGTGTCACACATGCACAGTGCGTGACACAGGTGCGCAGAGCCGAAATTAAAAAAACGTGCTGCCATACCGTACTTTTTGCAATTTCGTTTCTTGGCACGCCTAATGCTTTAATCCATTCGTCTGCGTGGCAGAAAGAACGCGGACGAAGGAGAAAACATTATGGCAAAAGTATTAGGCATTGACTTGGGCACCACCAACAGCTGCATGGCTGTGATGGAGGGTGGCGAGGCGACCGTGATTCCGAATGCGGAAGGCGCGCGCACGACGCCGTCGATCGTGGCGTTCACGAAAACCGGGGAGCGTCTTGTGGGCCAGGCGGCGAAGCGCCAGGCCGTGACGAACCCGAAGTCCACCATTTATTCCATAAAGCGCTTCATGGGGCGCCGCTACGATGAAATGGAAGCTGAGCGCAAGATGGTTCCGTACGAGGTCGTTCCTGCGGCGAACGGCGACGCGGCCGTCAAGGTGGGCGACAAGACGTACAGCCCGCAGGAAATCAGCGCGATGATTCTGCAGAAGCTGAAGACGGACGCGGAGGCGTTCCTCGGCGAGAAGATCACCGAGGC
>JAFPNP010000295.1 GCA_017411125.1 Kiritimatiellia bacterium | reverse complement strand
TCGTACTGCCTCGCTTCGCCCCAGTTCCGGGTCATAGTCCAGCCGTTTTCCATTTCGCGGCTGTCGAGTTCCGTCCAATCGCCGTCGCCGCTCGCGGAGGGCGAACCGTAGAGTTTCCAGGCCTTCGGCGCGCGCTGGACCGTTATCTGGGCGGCAGTGTCGTCGGCGGTATCGCTGCATCCGACGTACAGACGATAGGAATCAACGACGGTCGCATCGTCGAACGTGTAGATGAATCCCGGCTGCGGATTGGCGCTCAGGGCTGCAATCGCCCGATCGCCGCCACCCCAATGATCCGCATCGTTGAAAGGATTCAGCCCGAGAAACGTTCCGATCGCCGTGACGGTTCCGCTTGGCGTGGTGAGGTCGTAATCGCCGCCGTCGGTTATCGTGCCGCTGCCTGAAATCGCGCCGACGGCGAGTTCGTGCCCGGCGAGTTCGACCGTTCCGGCGACCTGCAGTTCGACGCCGCTGGCGTCGATGTCGCCGGAGAGCGTCGCATTGTTCAACTTTACGGTCGGCAGCCCGTAAGTCGCCGCGCAGCCAAGTTCCATCTTGAAGAACTCGAGCGCGTTCCTGTCGCCGTTGTTCGCGGTGAAACGGAACCGGTAGTGCGAATATGCACCGGGCGTCTTCAGAGGAAACGTCTTGATCTCATATGTTTCCCAGGTTACGCTTCTCCGGCTGTCGATTTCCGTCCATGTAGTTCCGTCGTTGGAGCCAAGAACCGTCCATGTATTTGGCGCGCGCCCCGGACTTGTTTCCTTCGTATTTCCCGCCTGTATTTTGTAGGCATCCGCATAGAGAGCCGCCGACGCGGCGTACTCGATGACAAGCGGCAATTTAGAAGCAAAACTCTTGCCTTCCGCTGCATACGCATAGCAGACGCGCTGGTTGGAATTGTTGTATCCCGCATAGTCGGCAAAAGCCCTCCACGCCGGCGAAGTAAGCGTTATTTCGGTCAGATTGCCCGACGCGTCTTCCCAGTAGCTCTTCACGGTGTTTGGAGACGTGGCCGATGTCTGCGTCGGCGTCTTGTCGAACACATACGCCACCTTCGAGGTGATCGTTCCTTCGCCAGCGAGCGAATCGACCGCGAGCGAGTATCCGTTCA
Organism: Kiritimatiellia bacterium; assembly: GCA_017411125.1. GTDB lineage: Bacteria > Verrucomicrobiota > Kiritimatiellia > RFP12 > UBA1067 > RUG572. The sequence goes on along the minus strand of JAFPNP010000295.1, from coordinate 1,619 downwards.
GGTCGAGCGTCGCGCCTGCGGACAGCGCTACGGTGCCTTCGTCCGTCCAGTCCGCGTGGCCGGAGAGTTTCACTTCTCCGTCGATTGTCTTGTCTGCCGACGCGACAATGGGCGCAAGCGAAAACACCGCCGCGCATATCGTTGCCGCCTTTGCATACACCGTTGCTGTCATCTTTTCACTCCTTGAATACTTTTGAACTCCATGAGTTGCGCAAATTATAGCACACTTGCCCTCCGACCGATTGACTGGATGCGCAACTAATTCTTACCACTTTGCGCAAACACGGCCACGTCGCATCGGTTGCGAAATCGGCGGCGAAATGATATAATGCGCCGTGTCCGCATGAAAACCGTCATATATTTCAAAACGATAGAGAACTCGCCTGCACGCAGGAAGATGGCCGGTTTTCTGGACTACGCCCGGCTGCAGGGATGGAACATACAGATCGTCCTTGCAAATCCCGACGATCTCCATGCCATACTAGACTTCTGGAAGCCGGACGGATGCGTCGTGAACGCCGCGTCCGGCAACAACAACTTCAACGGCGCGGCGCTTGAAGGCGTTCCTTCGGTATTCATCGACAGGCCTCCCGTTTCGCTGCGCCCGTCGGACTCGTACATCTACCACGACTCCGCGCAAAGCGTGCGTCTGGCGCTGCGCGAGCTTTTGCGAACCAACCCGCGGTCGTGCGCATATGCGTCGTGGCCGGTTCCACATCCTTGGGACGCCGAACGCAGAAAAGAATACGAAAGAATCGTCCGGATAAACGGGTTGGAACCTTGCGTGTTCGAGCCGCGCTGCGGTGTGGAAGACGCAGCCAGGATACAGACCGAAATCGCCGGTTTCCTGGCATCCCTTCCGCGCCCTGCCGCCGTGCTTGCCGCCGCCGATCCGCTTGGAGTACAGGTCGTGAGCGCCTGCCGCCTTGCGCGGCTGTCGGTTCCAGACGAAGTCGCCGTTGTCGGAATAGACAACGACGAAGAATTGTGCGAAACCGCATGTCCGGCGCTTTCGAGCGTCGCGCCGGATCATTTCCACGCTGGACGGCGCGCGGCGGAAATACTGGAGAAGCTGATGGAAAAGCGCCAGCATCGTCCCGTTCGCGAAACATACGCTTCCCCAACGCTCACACGGCGCGGTTCATCGCTTCACATCCTGAGACGCGACAGCCAGGCGCTCGCCGCAATGGAGAAAATCCGGGCGTCCGTATGCGGCAACATCGCCGTGAAAAGCATTCTCGGACAGTTCAACTGTTCGCGCCGCAACGCCGAATACAGGTTTCGCGCCGCGACAGGAATGTCTCCGGCGGAAGCGCTGCGGAAAGCGCGCTACGAGCGTGCGCGCGAACTGCTGAAGCGCGAAGACATGAAGATTTCCACCGTCGCAAACCTGTGCGGATACAGTTCGCCAGCCGCTTTCTCCCGATTCTTCAAGGCAATGTCCGGCGCGTCCCCGCGGTCGGTACGCACATAGACCGGCGCATCCGCCATTTCCTCGGTGTGCCTTACGACGCGGTCGCAGATCATCACGCGAAGCATCGGTTGATCCGTGCGGGGATCCACGCCCATGAAGGACTTGTACTTGATTACAGGTTTTGCCATGATTGGCCTCCTTTTGG
>JAFPNP010000294.1 GCA_017411125.1 Kiritimatiellia bacterium | reverse complement strand
GGCTACATCACGAAGGCCGCCTGCCCGATGACGGACATGATGCACCTCGAGGCGATCCGCCTCATTTCGCTGCACCTGCGCGACGCGGTGGCGAACAAGCCGTCCGGCCGCGAAGGCATGGCGCTCGGCCAGTACATCGCCGGCATGGGCTTCTCCAACGTCGGGCTTGGCATCGACCATTCGATGGCGCACGGGCTTTCTGCACTTTACGACATGCCGCACGGCAAAGCCTGCGCTATCCTGCTGCCGACGGCGATGAAGTTCAACGCCCCGGCGACCGGAAACAAATACCGCAGCATCGCCGTCGCCATGGGCGTGAAAGGCGTGGAGAAGATGTCGCTCGCCGAGGCGCGCAAAGCGGCGATCGCCGCCGTCGAGAAGCTCGCGGCGGACGTCGGGATTCCGCCGGATCTGAAGGGCGTGCTTAAGAAGGAAGACGTGCAGTTCCTCGCCGAGAGCGCGTATGCCGACGCCTGCCGTCCGGGCAATCCGCGCGACTGCACCGTGGAGCAGATCGCGAAGCTGTACAAGTCGCTCATGTAGTCGCGGCAGATGGGAAAGGATACAGGAATGAGAACGGTATTTTTCGTCGCAGCGGCGTGCATCGCCGCCGCAGCGCAGTGCGCAAATGTCGAGCGCGTATTGAAGCCCGCGCGCTTCACCCGGGGCAACACCTCGATTCTGCCCGTGCAGCCGATCGACCAGGCGGCGTGGCTCAGCCATCCAGACATCAAGGACGAAGTGGCCCATCCGCCGGTGTCGCGCGTCGTGCGTTTCAGGTGCGAGTTCGAGAGCGACGGCACGCCGCTCGAATTCGACGTGACGGGCGACGAAAGGTACTACCTTACGCTCGACGGCGAGTTCGTTTCGCGCGGACCGCATCGCGGCACGGTTGAGAACTGGATGTACCAAAGCTACCGCGCCAGGCTCGCGCCGGGCAAGCACGTGATGGAGGCTACGGTGTGGCGCATGCCGTACCGGGCGTCGCCGCTCGCGCAGCTTTCGTACAGGCTCGGCTTCTGCCTGAAGGCAGAGGGCAGGTATGACGCGCTGCTCACCACGGGCAGGGGCGCGTGGAAGTGCGGGCCGGTCACGGGCGTCAGGAACATCGGCAAGAGCGGCGGCGCGTGGGGCACGGGCGACGGCTTCGAGATACATGGCTCGGGCATATACGAATACGCGCCGGGCACGTGGCTGAAACCCGCCGTAGTGCGCAGGCCGCTTGGCGGCGGCAACGCCTGCGGCATCAGGCAGCAGGGCTGGATGCTATTCCCGTCGCAGCTCCCCGAGCAGACCGAGTACCGCGTGCGTCCCGGCAAGTTCGTGGACGGCGGCGAGATGAAGTTCCCCATCGTCGTCAAGCCGGGCGAGAAACGTCGCATACTGTGGGATCTCGACCGCTACATCTGCGCATATCCCGAAGCCGTGGTGAAGGGCGGCAAGGGTGGAAAGATGTCGTGGAAGTGGGCCGAATCCCTGCGCGGGCCCGTCCCCGGCCTCAGGGGCGCGTTCAAGGGCAACCGCAGCGAATGGAAGGGCAAGTCGTTCAACGGCTTCGGCGACCGCTTCGTGTTCGACGGGCGCGACCGCGCCGTGTTCCAGCCGCCTTGGTTCCGCTGCGGGCGCTGGTGCGAACTGATTGTCGAAGCCGGTGCGGAGACGGTGGAGATATGCGATCTCTCGCTCATAGAATCGCGCTATCCGCTCGAGTGCGAGACGCGCTTCGAAACGCCCGAAGACCCGGCCCTCGCCGGAGTGCAGGCGATATGCACCCGCGCCATTCAGATGTGCTGCCACGAGATGCTCTTCGACTGCCCGTTCTACGAACAGCAGATGTACCCCGGCGACACGCGCGTGCAGCTGAACGTGATCTCGGCCATGACGTCCGACGACGCCATTATCCGCCGCGCCATCGAGATCTACGACCTCGCCCGCCGCGACGACGGCAACGTGCCGTTCAACTTCCCGACGGTCGGGACGCAGGAGGGCGCGGCGTACACTCTGTGCTACCTCGGAATGTATCCCGACTACTTGATGAACCACTCCAACCGCGAATGGCTCCGCGCCCGCCTTCCCGGAATGCGCGACACTCTGAGCGGCTTCGAGCTGTACGAGCGCGCGGACGGCGTGATACACAATCTTCCCGGCTGGTCGTTCATGGACTGGGTGCCGCGCTGGCACGGCGGCTGGGCGCCCGGTTCGCGCCACGGCGGCGCGAACGCGGAGATGAACCTCTTCTACCTCGCCGCGCTGCAGGGCGCCGCGAAGGTCGAGGAGGCTTTCGGCAACACGCACCTCGCGGCGCACTGGCGCGCGAAGGCCGAAAAACTGAAACCCGCCATCGTAAAGACGTTCTTCGACGAGAGGCGCGGGCTGTTCGCGTCCGACGAGGGGCGCAAGATGTTCGCCGAACACGCGCAGTGCCTCGCGCTGCTGACGGACGTGTTCGAGGGCGAACGCGCCAAGGCGCTTTTCGACCGGCTCGTCGCGGAGAAAGACCTCGACCGTACGACCGTATACTTCTCGTACTACCTTTTCGAGACCTACTTCAAGTTCGGACGCGCCGATCTCTTCCTCAAGCGGCTCGACCTTTGGAAGGACTACGTGAAACTGGGCGCCACCACGACGCTTGAGTCGCCGGAATGGCGCGGCCACGACGCCCGCAGCGACTGCCACGCATGGGGCGCGCATCCGCTCTGGTTCCTGCGCATTGGCGTGGCCGGGATACGCAGCGCGGCGCCGTTCTTCGAGAAGGTGCGCGTCGCGCCGCAGCCCGGCGGTCTGAAGTCCGTGAAGGCGTCCTATCCCCATCCGTCGGGCAAGACGATCGAGGTGGACCTCACGTTCGAGGGCGGAAAAGCGCGCGGGCGCGTCACGACGCCGGTTGCGGGCGAATTCTCGTTCGGCGGCGTCGCGAAGCCCCTGAAACCTGGCGTGAACGAGATTTGAACCGATGCACGCGACGCTTGCCGACGTAATAGCCGATACGGTCCAGAACTCTATCGAGGCCGGGGCGAAGCACGTCTCGCTCTCGATAGACGAGGACGGCAAGACGATATCCGTTGCGATAAAGGACGACGGGAAGGGCATGGACGAGGCCACGCAGGCGCGTGCGTTCAATCCGTTCTACACCGAGGCCGGCAAGCACGACAAACGCAAAGTCGGCCTCGGACTTCCCATCTTGAAGCAGATATGCGAGGCGACGGACGGTTCCGTGTCCCTTTCGTCAAAGAAGGGCGTGGGCACGGAGCTGCGCTACTCTTTTTCCGCAACGCATATCGATCTGCCGCCGATGGGCGATCTGGTCGAGACGGTGCTGATGCTGTTCAACTATCCCGGCGATTTCGACCTTGCGTTCACGCATAGGGTTGGCGGCGAGGAGTACTCCGTGTCTCGCTCCGAACTTGCCGACGCAGTCGGCGGACTCGAATCCGCCGGCGGTCTTGCTCTCGCCCGCGAATTTCTCTGTTCGCAGGAAGCCGATCTTAATTGACACGCGCCGCCGCTTTGCCCTCTCTGCGGTTGCAAGCCTCAGGGTTCATAAGTCCACCTTGCCGGATTTGTAATCGTTCAATGCGCCCTGCGCGAAATTTTTATTGTGCGGGTGGCTTCTCTTATGAGCTCGAGGTCTCTCGCACTGTACGGCCGGTGGTCGGAATGGAAGAGGTCGTGTTTCCACGGACCCTTGTAGTTCGCCGTGAACTCTCCGTTGGGGAGGTGCGTCTGCGACTTGCCGTTGACGAGTCCCCACAACATGCAGCCGATTCCCGTCTCCTTGTAGATGCGCAGGATATTCGGAATGTCGCAGCCGCCCGGACGAAATAGCCATTCCGTGCAGATCACTGGACGTCCCGCAACTGACATTTCCGCTATTTTCCTGCGCGTGGCTGCGGCGTTTCCATAACAGTGGAACGTGACTATGTCGCTTTCGGCCAACACGATTTTGTCGAACTTGGGATTGCTTGGATGCCAACATGCGACGGTGAGAGGTTGCGACGGGGCGATTTCGCGCGCCCAGCGGAAGCATTTGAGCATGAGGTCGACCGAATAGCGCCCAAGCTTGTGGTCTCTCATGCTGTTCGTCGGCTCGTTGTAGAGATCCCAGATGAAAATGCGTGGATCGTTCTTGTACCGAGATATGATGTCCTTGACGTATCTTTCGAGCTTCCAGTGCGTGCGGTGGTCGACTACCATCGTATGCCCCGGAGACGGCACCCAACCCCACATTCCCCAGCCCGGCAGCGGATCGGTCTGCTTGCCAAGATGCGGATCGGTCGCGGGCCAGAACGAGCAGTCGTCGAACAGGACAGGCATCACCTTGAGTTTCGCTTCGTCGGCGAGTTTGACATACCGTTCGAACGCCTCCCGAAACCAGACGGGATCCGCTTCATATACTTTGTATTGCAAGAAGATGCGCACGCAATTGAAACCAAGCCCTGTCGCCAGCTTGAACTCGCTGCGGATCAATTCCGGCGAGAACGTCTCTTTCGCCCAGATTTCCACGTCGTTTATCGCGTTCGCCGGAACATGGTTGAAGCCGCAGTACCACGGATTCGTTCGTCCCCACTCGCGCGCCCGGGCGAGAGTCCAGCGCCTGCCTCGCTGAGGCGGATCGCCCGGCGCAAGAAACGCGCCAGTGCCGGCGTTTGCGAAGAAACGCTTCGTCACGCGGTCGTAGAGTCCAACGGCACGGTCGTTCATGCGACGGGCGGGCGTGAAGTCGCGCAGTTTCTCGCCCGCGTTCGTACCGATCTTCGCCGAGTAGAGTCGGAATTGCCCTGACTTTCCATGCTTGCTGGCGTTATTGAAAAGCCACAGCGAGTGGTGCGAGGCGGCGGAGCGGTCGGTCGCGAGCGCGCACAGCTCCTTGCCGTCCGCGCCGAACATCCGCGCCTTGCCGTCCATACCGAGCGTGAAACGGTAGTCGCGCTCTTCCGTATCGTCCTTCGCGACCAGGTTCCACGCTTCGCCCGGCTCCTTTCCCTTCGCGCCGAAGAAGCGGAAATGGCCGTTCTGCATGATGAACAGCCAGCCGTGCGGATCCCACACGTCCTTGCCGAAGAGCGTGCTTCCGTTTTCATAGACGCAACGCCCGAACGACATGTCTATAGTCGTATTCGCGCCGGCGTCCACGCCCGTGTCGATATACTGCCCGCCCGTGGATTCGATCCATTCAAGGGGTGTGTATCCATCCGGCAGTTTTCCCGAGGCGAACCCGCAAAGCGCCATTGCGGCGGTGCCAGCCAACAGCAACATCTTCTTCATTTCCATTCTCCGTTCAAGTAATCTGGTTTCTATCGCACGACGACAACGAGGCCGCCGTAATAATACAGACCGTCAAGTGCGCACGCGAGTTTTCCGCCTTTGGCAGACGAAACAAACTCGAATCGCGTGCCGGACGGACGCACTCCATCCGCCCAGCGCAGGACGCAATC
>JAFPNP010000293.1 GCA_017411125.1 Kiritimatiellia bacterium | reverse complement strand
GGCGTCGGGCGGCGCAGGCTGGATGAAGTTGACATCGTTGACCGTCTCGAAGTCGGCCTTCACCCAGTCGTCGCTCACGATGCCGGGCCTGAGACGCACCTCGTCCATCGAGCCGTTGAAGCGACGCCCCTTGCTGTTGGTTCCATTCGGATTGTCCTGCGTGGAACAGCCAATGCCGATATTGGCGTTTTCCAGCCGCACTGGCACGCCATGCTTTGTCATTACCTCGTCCAAAACGCCGTTGGTATAGACATTAACAATCGGGTTATTGTCGTTAGTCGCATACCTCCAGACGAGGTCAACCTTTTTCCAGACGTTGTCATTCTTTTTCAACCATGAACCAATATTATGCGATGTGCACTTGAAATTGCCGTTGACGTTGTCTGAATGCACGCGCATGTAGTCAATCGTCGTTCCTGCGGCATTGTCGCCACCGAACCCGAAACCCCATGAATAGCCACTATCGCCCTTGCGACGCCCAAGGATATTGCCCCACTTCAAACTGCCTTCGTTACTGGTGCCAGCCAACATCCAGAAGGATGCATGGAAATCCGTACCGAGCGAATCAGCAACGGCCTTCTGCGGGACTCCGTTCGTCGCATCAATGACGATGCCGTAGGCGTGGTCGTTGCTGGTCGCGATACGGCGGGCACCTCCGATCTTACCTGCGGAAACTGCCGCGCCGTTGTTGGCGAGCGCCTTGCCGTTCATCCCGTTGGCCGTGGCATCGGCAATTGTCGGATTCTTCCCCGTTTCGTTCAAGTGCCAGACGCCGACGTAGTCGCCCCATGGTTTGTCGTTCGTGACGTACACGCCGTCCGCGACGTTGTAGCACATGAAGAACTTCGTCCCCTGCTTCATCGTCGGAAGCTTGACCCACACGAGCTGCTCGCCGGTGGGTTCAACTGTTGTGTCGATGTTCCAGACGTCTTTGTCGATTTCAAGGCGGGTGCCGTCTTCCGCAAAGAAGGCCAGGTCATAGCCCATCGACTTCCCGTTCACGTTTTTCGCGGACATGTCCGCAAAGCGGAAACCCGGAATGCGGGTCTCCGACACGCGCACGAGCACGGGGAAGTTGACGAGCGTCTCGGTTCCGGTGTAGCCGGCGACCTGCAGCTTGATCTTGTGGTTGAAGTCCGCCATCGTCAACGAATCGGCGGCATTCGCCATCGGAACGGCGAGACAGACCGCAGCCGCCATGACAAAAGACTTCAACCATCTAGAAACGGAACGTACAGATGAAACATCTACATGTTCTACACGTTCTACACGGCTAAAACAACCACGGCGGCCCAAATTGCCACGATCAATAAGAAAATTCGATTTCATTATTTTCCCTCCTCCCCTTATTCGGCTCGTTTGATCCTGAAGAAGCGGCGCTTGGCGGACTTGACGGTTCCGATCTCGATCTCCGCGCCGGAATCCCCTTCGACGACTTCGGAGAAGTAGTCCGGCTTGAGGTTGTCCGGCGTCTCGCCGGAAATGATGGTGTAGTCGAGGAACGGCACGGTGCCCGCCACCGCGAGCCACACCTCGCCGTCGCCCACCTCCAGCGCGGTGATCTGCGGCGGCTGGACATCGGGCGGCACGGCGGAAAGCACGTTCGCGCAGACCCTGCCCTGCGGGAGCGACGCCGTGGAGCTTGCGCCCAGCCGCGCCCGCCCCGGCTTTGCCGTCGCCAGATTGTCTGCGGACGTCGGCTCGAAGTCCACGCCGCCGTTCACGGCGACCCAGCGGTTCACGCGCACGGGCCTGCCGTCCTTCACGCCGGCGGGAACGCCGTTCAGGTTGCGCGTATCGACGAGGCACACCGCCCATTCGCCGCCCTTGAGCACTTCATATTCCGCAGCGGGAATCTGGAATACGGCGTCGCGGCACTTGCCGTCCTGGGCGAGCGCGCCCGCGAGTACGACGCGGTCGCGTGATGAGACGGGCGTCCCATCCGCGTTGAATCCGGCGAAAGCCGTTCCCTTGGGCGACCAGACGAGCGCATAGCATTCGCCGTCCCGCACGAGCGAGCCGTCGGCATAGCGGTCATGCCCCGGCGTGCTGAAACGAAGCAGCCTGTCCTGTATTCCAGACAAGGCCGACGCCTGCATTCCGGCCAGCAAGGCCAAGACAAAGACAAACCTTCTCAACATATATTACCTCTCTTCTTGTACTTCTCGAAACCTCCGTGACGACAAGAGACGCCAATGCCGCCACAGCCTCCCCGCATCAAAACCTCTCTGATACGGGAGACCCATAGTATAGCAGATTCCCCCAAAAGTTCAATTGCTAAAAACATTTTTTTTTTGCCAGAAATATCCAAATGTCACGGCAGGATGCGTCGAGGACGCCGCGCCCCGCCATGCGATATGGCACGAGGGGGGAATTATGAGCCCTAGGGAGGGGAATTATGAACCCTAGAGAGGGGAATTATGAACCCTAAGGATTTACAATCTGGGGTGTGCGCAGCGCCGTACCCTTGGCCGTACCCTTGGCCGCGCCCTCCCCGCCCGACGCATCGAGGACGCCGCACCCTCCCGGTCGTAAATTGCAAACCGCGGCGAAACGCGATATTTCCCTTGCGCAAACTGTGCGGATTTGGCATACTATCCGCCTATCCAGTCAATAGGGAGAAAAGACAATGCAAGTCAACCGTCGCAGTTTTCTCGGCACGTCCGCAGCGTTCGCCGTTCCGTTCCTGTTTCCGGGCTGCTGCTCGTGCGGAAGCACGGTACGCAAGTTCTCCGCCAACGAGAAGGTCAACGTGGGCGTGATCGGCATAGGCCGCATCTCCACGACGATGGATATGCCGCTCGCGGCGAAGCACAGGGATCTGTGCCGCATCACCGCCGTGTGCGACCTCGACTCCAAGCGTCTCGCGCATGGCGTCAAGTTCGTAAAAAGACTCTACAAGAACGATTCCGGCTACAGCGTCAAGACCTATGCCGACTACCACGACATGCTCGCAGACCCGTCCATCGACGCCGTGGAAATCTGCCTTCCCGACCACTGGCACGCGCTCGTCGCCTGCGCCGCCCTCGCCGCCGGCAAGCACATCTGGCTGCAGAAACCGTTCGCGCAGACGATTACCGAAGGCCGCATCATCGCGAATCTCGCAAAGATGAAAGGGCTCGTCGTGCAGGTCGGTTCGTGGCAACGCAGCGTGACGCAGTTCCACCGCGTATGCGAACTCGTCTGCAACGGGCGCATAGGCGACGTGGTGCGCGTGGAAGTAGGGTGCGGGCTGGACAAGTCCGGCGGCAGCTCCGCCGTCGAGCCGGTCCCCGCCAACCTGAATTACGAAATGTGGCTCGGTCCGACGGACGAGAAAGCCCCGTACAACTGGACGCGCGTCCACGCGCAGAACCTCAGGCACATAGGTTCGCGTCCGGGCTGGATCCAGATGGCTCCCTACGGCTGGGGCATGATCACGAACTGGGGCGCGCACCAGATAGACATCGCGCAGTGGGGACTTGGCAAGGACGGCTCCGGCCCGGAATCCGTCTCGGGCACGTGCGAATGGATGGACACCTCCGGCGGCAAGCTCTGGAACGTCCACACCACCTACGACCTGCACTACTCCTACAACGGCGGCAAGACGGACGTCCACGTGTGCAACAAGTACCCGATGGGCATCAAGTTCATCGGCGCGAACGGCGACTGGCTCTACTGCATGCGCGGCAAGGCCAAGGTGACGCCGAGCGATCCGGACGTTCCGTCCAACGGGAAGATGCAGCCGCTCATGGCCTCGCGCAACAAACTGCTCGAGCCGATCGCCAACCCCGCCGTGAAGCTCCGCACGTCGAAAGACCACTGGCGCAACTGGCTCGAAGCCATACGCGCCGGCGACCCGGC
>JAFPNP010000292.1 GCA_017411125.1 Kiritimatiellia bacterium | reverse complement strand
CGAAGTCGGTGCGGGAGGCGTCCTCCGCAGAGAACTCGACCTCCCCGCAGAAGTTCCGTGCGTATGCGACGGCCCTACGTATCTGGCGCAGACAGTCCGCGCGCGATATCTTCAACTTGTACTTTAGATGCAGGTCGCTCGTCGCAATAAAGGTGTGTATGCGAGGCCGCGCCGCGCAGGCAATCGCGGCGGCAGACGCGTCGATGTCCTTTTCGAGCGCGCGCGAAAGCGAACAGACCGACGATTCCTTGACCGCTTCGGCAATCGCCTTGACTGACTGGAAATCGCCCGGCGAGGCGATTGCGAACCCAGCCTCCATCACGTCGACGCCGAGCGCCTCGAGCTGAAGCGCCATGCGAAGCTTCTCGTCGAGATTCATCGAGTATCCGGGCGCCTGCTCGCCGTCCCGGAGCGTCGTGTCGAATATGTTCACTTTTTCCATTGGATTTTCCTTGTTGCCGTTTTTAAAACGAAAACGGCCCCGCTTTCATGCGGGGCCGTTTCCTTTGCTGTTTCTCCTGTTCCTTTCTCCTAGCAAAGCAAAGACCCCCCGCGCGTCGCAAGCGCAAGGTCAAGGCCCAGAAGGAGAAGGAAGCTGTTGAAACCGTAGTTCATTTCTTTCAGAGACGGCACATAGTGTACCAAATCCGCCGTCGCCTGTCAAAGTAAATCGAATAGAATATTCCTAAACTACACTAAATGCGAACATGTGCCATCAAAACACAGTTTTATTTGCATTATATGCTGCCACGATATCCACTATCGCCCCTATGGATTTGCAATGCCGTCCCTATAGGAATGCAAGTCAAAACAGGGGGTATTTACGTCTATAAATAGGGGGTATTTGTCGATTAAAATAGGGGGTATTTATGGCCATAAATACCCCCTATTTTGACAAACTTCCACTTGCTCCTACCTTTTAAGCTCGAAAATCGCGTGCAAACGCTCCTGCATGAGCCGTACCACGTCGACCGCCATCACTCCTTCAACTTCACCTCGACTTTAAAGAAGTTGTACTGGCGCAGGACAGAGCCATCAACAGCGTCATCGATAGGCGTCCATACCTCTTCCCTATCGTCCAGCCTCCTCTTTCCGTACTTAATATAGGTACGCGTTGCACGGAGTTCAGGCGTGTCTGGCTCCCAAGTGACCTTCGGCGTTCCATCGGACAGCATTTCTATCTTCGCAATGAACTTCGAGTTCGCGTTGTCCGGTTCAAGTCCCGCCAAATAAGACTCCCAAACCGCATAGCCGTTGGCTCCGACGGAATGCGCCGCCGCCTCGTAGTCGCCATCCGCCAAATCCAGATAGTGCGCAAAATGCTCGCTTTCCAGAACCGCATAGGGCACGGGAACAGGCGTCGTCTGCGTTTCCTCAAGCGCAGGCGGCACGTCGCCCGACTTCCACTCCACGTTGTCGAGCCTCGCTACGTTCGCGCCGGCCAGTTCCGGATCGTCCATTTCATCCTTCAGAAACTCCCAGCGGACCACGTGCCACCCGTCGCCGGCGATTTCGACCGCGTACTTCGTCCAGTCCGCTTCGCCGCTCACATAGCCCCGCACTTCGCCATCGACGGACAGTTCCATCCAGTCGTAGTCCTCCTCGCAGGACACCGCCCAGTCGAACGACAGCACGCCCGACCCATACACCCGCGTCTGGACGGCGGCCGTCCCGCCGTCTCCAAGTCCGGAGACCTCAGCCCATGCTTCGCGGGCGTCCGTCGGCGACTGCCACGCAACGCCGTGCCAGACTACATCTCCGTCAGTCGTCCACACGAGATTCGTATTGAGCGCCTCGGCGAGCGTTGGCGACACGGAAGACGCAGGCGGCGCGGAAGGCGTCCACGCCACGCAGTCGAGCGCAACGCGGTCGCCGGCGACGGCTCCGCTGCGGCCGGACATCAACCTCCACCTGACTTCATGCTTCCAAGCTCCAAGCACCGTGACAGACGTTTCCGTCCACCCGTTCGTGCCGGAAAGCATACCCTTCACCTCGCCGTCCACCATGAACTGGAACTTCGTGTTGCGGGCGGCGAGCGCGCTACACCACTTGAAAACAATGGTTCCAGGGCCTTCCACCGTGGTCGCGATCCAGGCGTTCGTTCCGTTCGGAATCGCCTCGCAATACGCCTGATGCAGACCGTCGGCGGCCTCTTCCGACCATTCGGGAAGCCATTCCGCCGCGCCGCCGGCCGTCCACTCCAGATTCTCGGCATTTACCGACTGTGCAAGCGTGACCACGTTTGTCTCCCATAGCCATGCGAACGACACGTCGCCAAGCACCTTGAACTTCGCATTCGCGCCGTCGCCCGACTCCGGCTCCGCGTTTACGGCAGTCCAACCCTTGCAGACGTACTGCGTCGCTCCGCAGTTGATCGCTGCGTTGGTGGCAAGCGACACTTCTTCCTCGTAATCGTACTGTTTCGTCTCGCCGTTCACCATCACGTCGAACTTCATGCGTTCCCAGTTCGCGGCGACCTCGACCGCGCCCGTGCTGCCGAGCGCGATGGACGCAGGCGTCCAGCCCTTGAACTCCCAGCCGTACACTTCGCCCGGAGCGACGAACACAACCTCGTCCTCGACAGTGTATGTCTCAGGATTCGTATTCGAAGCGCCCTTCAAACCTGTGTAGGTTATGGCATACGAAATCGCGGCATACTGCGCCGTGAATGTCGCGTTGCTCGTCACGGGCGCGGACACGTCGCCGCTCCAGCCGATGAACTCGTAGCCCGCATCCGGCGCAACCGCCGGCACAACGGCGCTTTCGCCGTAGTCCGATGTCTGCGACGTCTCGCCGGTCAGAGCGCCATGCGCCCCGGCCTCGAACACGACTGTAAACGCGTCGATGGCGAATGTCGCGCCTATGGTACGCGGACGATCCATCGCGACGGACAGCCCCGTGCCATTCGTCACCGTGCAACCTTCCGTATCGCCCGTCCAGCCGACGAAGTGGTAATGCTCGACGGGAATCGCGACGAGTGTGAAGTTTGTACCGTCCGCCATCCAGCCCGCTTCCGGCGCCGTTATGGAGCCGTTCTCGGTTTCCGCCGTGGCAAACCACCAGTTTGTGGCAAGGACATCCCATGCAAACTCAATGCCATTCGTCACCACAACGGTGAACTCGTTCGTGACGACAGGCACCGTGAACGTCGTGCCGAGCGACACCACCTGCATTCCGTTAGTCTCGAACGGTTCTGGCGCGGTGAACGTCACTTCTTCCTCGTAACCGTACTGTTTCGTCTCGCCGTTCACCGTCACATCGAACTTCTGACGCTCCCAGTTCGCGGCGACCTCGACCGCGCCAGTGCTGCCTAACGCGATAGACGCGGGCGTCCAGCTCTTGAACTCCCAGCCATATACTTCGCCCGGCGCGGCGAACACGACCTCGTCCTCGACAGTGTATGTCTCTGGATTCGTATTCGAAGCGCCCTTCAAGCCGGTGTATGTAATCGCATACGGAATCGCGGCATACTGCGCCGTGAACGTGACATTGCCAACGATAGGTACAGAAACGTCGCCACTCCAGCCAGTGAACCTGTAACCCACATCAGGCGTCACCGTCGGTACAACAGCCACGCCACCGTAGTCTATCGTCTGCGCAGTCTCGCCGGAAAGTGCGCCATGAGCACCAGCCTCGAATGTCACCGCGAAGGTGTCAATGGCGAAGTCGGCATGGATTGCATGCGAGGTGGTCAGCGGCGCAAACACATAGTTGTTTGTCGCGTCGATGGAAACACCGTCAATCTGAACATCGGCAACATGATAGCCGACATCCGGCGTAATCGTGTATTCAGGCGCATCGCCGCCGTCGTATGTCGCATCACCGACAGGAGCAATTGCGCCATGCGTGCCAGCCGAGGCGGAAACGACCGCCTTCACCGCGAACGGAACGATCGGCGAGGGCGTCTCTGCGCCAAGCATCGCCACGACCGAGCCGTCGGAACGACCGACGATGAGGTCTTCTATTCCGTCGCCATTCACATCGCCATAACCGAGACGCGAACGGTCGGCAAGCCCAACATCGTTGGTGAACACGCAGATCGGTGTTGCGCAGCATGGCAGGGCGGTCAGTCCCTGATCTCCACCTTGGTAGGGCGCGATGCCCCCATCGCGCCGTTCACCCAGATACGCCCACACGTTACCGGCCGTGTCGCCAGAAACGACGTCGGCAAGGCCATCATGGTTGATGTCAGCCACAATCGGCGCGGCGCGTCCGTTCGGAACGATCAATGCCGCTCCATTCACATCCGTGAGAACCGTCATGCTGTACGCGCCGGTCGTCGCATCACGCGAAATGACGCGTATACGCCCATCCATGCCGCCAGCGACAAGTTCGTCACAGCCGTCGCCGTCGATATCGTAAGCATACGGCATGGCGCGGTTCGCACCAAGCGAAATGATCGCCGTGCCGCCGGGATACTTCAGCACGTCGCCCGTGGCTGTGCCAACATAGGTTTCCGCAACGCCGTCGCCGTCCATGTCGGCGAAAGCCACGGACGCGCCCTGGCATCCCTGAGCCGGGATCTCGATATCCACCCCTTCCGATTGGAGGTACGACCATGTCCCATTGGCAGCGTAATGGCGAATCTTACCCTTGCTATCGGCTGTCTTCTCGCCGACGTACAACTCGCCGTTGTACCACATCGGCATTGCCTGCGCGTTCACCTGGGTAAGTACCGGCTCGGACAACGTGTAGGATCGCATGCCATAACCGGGAGAGACGGGCTCCGTTCCATCCGCGGCCGACACGGCGGTTGGCCCTCCCGCAGCCAGCCGATTCCCTGCCAAATCGGCAATCAGGCCAGAGTCAAGTATCAACCTCGCCCTGCCCGCCGGAACTCCAGCCGCGTCAATCGCCCACGAAAGCGTATTGGATTCCGCATCCCACTGGTAGGGTTGTTGCCCCGCAACAGTCGCCACGCACCCCGTGACGACGCCCGCCGCATCCAGCAAGTCGATTCTCGCCGCCCTGTCGATCAAGCCATTGACAATCAAGTCCGGCACGTTCACGGCCTCGCTGAATGTCACGGACACAGACGAGAATACGTTGGTGTACGCCTCGCGCGGAGCTTCACCGTCGAACATCACCTCCGTCACCGTCGGTGGCTCGCGGTCGGGATTCTCGTACCGCCAACGCATGACGAGCGAACCGCTCATCAACAACCCAGAAGTGTACTTGCGTACCGCAGAGCCATTGAAGGTCAGCACATAAACGCCATCTTCCGCGCAGAGCGAGTCAAGGCCGGTCAACGTGAACGTCGTGTCGTCCACCTTAGTAAACATGACGCCTTCAAGCGCAATGGCCTCGCCGTCCCTTGTCAGCGCGAACTTGTCAAATGTCACATCCGCGTCCATCGGCTTGGCGCTAAATTCGAGAGTCGCCGTAGTCATGACAACTCCTTCATCGTCGCTCGCACCCGTAAGCGTACCCGTCAAGGCGATGCCGTCCACGGAAACGCCCTTCTCGCTGTCGGACGAGTTGCCTGCCGCATCGGTCAGACGAACCACCAACGTTGCATTCCCTGTTCCAGGCATGACGATGTTCTGAGAGAACGCGCCAGCAGGCAGCGTATCTCCGCCTGCCGTTGGCAGCGTCGTCAGCACCGTTTCGCCGCCGCCAACATACTTGGCGACAATCTCAACCGTAAGGCCCGCTTCCGGCAATGTTCCCGAGACTGTCAGCGCACCCGTATAGGTGATGCCGTCCGCATCGGAGAAGCCGCCATCAGGCGAAATGGCAAGATCGGTTATCTGCGCCGGCGGGGTTCTATCCACCGTCCAAGACACGGACTTGCTGCCCGACGCCACATTGCCCGCCTCGTCCGTTATGCCATTTGACGAAAACGTCAGCTCATACGCGCCATCCTCCGACAGCACCGAATCAATACCAGCAAGCACATACTGGTAGGGCGCGTTGTCCCCAACGCGCCGCAAGGACGCAGTAGCAGGCAACGCGACCGATGCGCCATTTCTCTTGATTGTCGCACCGCCCGGCGTCAGGCTTTCAGACGTGACGTCCTCGCTGAACGTCAAGGTGAACTCGTTGCCGTTGAGTCCATCCTCATGCGCCAGCGACTGCAAGACAGGCGCAACCGTATCGCGCGTCCATGTCGCGGTATAGGCGTTCACCCCCGGCGTATCGTCAAGCCCCGCAACAGCAGTTGCATCGACAGCAAGCGTATATTCGCCGTCTGCTGTCTGCGCCGAAGAAAGCCCTGATACGGAGAACCTGGTTCCGCTGGCATCAAGTGCGGCAATATTGACGCCGCTACCTACAGCAACATTATTCATGCGCAACGCGGCAGAAGTAAAGGTCTCCGGCTTGATTGGCGCAGAGAACGTTACCGAAATGGTGTCGAGAGACTGCACACGACGAACAGGAACTCCGTCCGCACCAATCACATACGGCGCTTCGGCGGTGGCATACGTCCACGCCACGCTCTTGCCCACAGTTCCGAGCTGTCCGACAGTATCGGCGATACCCGCGCATTGTACGGTCAGTTCGTAACGTCCGTAGCCGCTACACAGCGCGGACAGGTTGCCGATAATGAATCGCGTTCCTGAATCGTCCGCTGGCGTAACGGTAAGCGCCGAAATGTCGTTTAGGTAAGAGCCCTGCTTCACGAGCGTCAAGTCATCGACCGTAAACGTGGCCGGATCGATCGGCTTGGAGAACACGACCGTGACCGCATTGCGCACAGAGTATTCAATCGAACCGTCCGTCACGCCCTCAAACGCCACAACCTCCGGCACATCGGACGGTTTCGCCAAGAGGTAAACCGTGTAGGTTTGATCAGACCCAGACGTAAACTCATCGACAATATGCAGCCGATCTTCCAGAAGCGGCGTATTGCCATCGCGGAACGTGCGATCTGTAATCCAAGCATTGCGGAGTGAAATCTCCGTGCCATCACCGCGAACAATCCGCGAGATCGTGTAGCGGAAGATGCCAGGAATCGTCGCATAGCCGTAGTTCCATCCCGACCGAGCAGGGGTGAGCGAAAGCGGCAATACAATCTCACCGCCCGCTGGGAGGGTCGCGCTTGGCGCGACCGATGCCACATACACCGGCAACTGATATCCAACCGCCGTATAGATTTCATTCGGCGTACCATAGAGATCAGAGCCATCGCACACAAGGAAGTCCGGCAATGTGTCGCCATCGGCAACGATACTACGCACGAGCTTATGTACGCCCACATTTGGATCGACCAGCATTGTATCCGGCGTATTCCAGGAATTGACCGGCGTGACCGTCGCGGACATCCCTATAAAGTGACCTTCGATGGTCGAGGTGAGCCACCATTGCGCAACCTTGCTCTCGTTTGGCACAATCGTGCCCAACGACACTACACTGAGCGGCAAATTCGCAGTCGCACCATTGAGCGCGGCTTTGTCCAGCGAGTAATCCTTCAAGTCGAAATCGACTAGCAAGCCCTTTTCGTTCTGAACCATTTCCGGTTGCGCGGATGCAATCGTCACCTTGTTGGCGTTACCCGCGCCGACGTTGCGGACAAGAACCGCAAGTTCCGCAGGCATGGATGCCTCCACGGTGTTCGCCGTGAACGGATCGTCGGCAAACACGTCGCGCTGTACGAAGTAGTCAAGATGCAGATACGGCGATGGACTGACCGTCAGCGAAACAGGTGTCAACTTGACCGTAGCGGTCTCGCCGCTGAACGGATCGGTGTAGGTTACCGTACCGCCGAAGCGATACAGTTTCTCAACAGCCGGTGCGGCGCCGCGTTCGGGGATGAAACGAATCATCGCCGAACCCGTGCCGCCAGCAGTGACGGAAATCCCGCCAGCGAGTACAGAACCTTCGCTCATGCTGCCGCTAGTACCGTTTGCAAATATCTCGAACAAGTCTCTGCACTCGTTGCCGTCTTCGTCAAGAACCGACACGTCCAATTTCAAGTTAGTTATCGGCGCCGTCGTATTGCCGTTGTACAGCGTCAGCGTCCCGTCAAACGCCTCCCTAGTCATCGCCAGCGTCTGCGAGAGCTTGAGCGTGACGGAAGCGCATACCGCGTCCACATCCTCCGGCGAACACCCCACCTTTCTGTAAGTGGTACTGCCGCCACCGATAAAATCCTCGGGCTCCCATATCGTCACGCCACCACGCCCCGGTTCGCCTTCCACGGATTCGTCGGGGAAATTATATTCCGGAATCCAGATGCCTCCGGTTTCGGCAACGCACTGGCCGTGCCTTACCGTAGTGGGGTAGGAGTATCTTGGATGTTCCCTGCCGCAGGGATACTCGACAACCGTTGTCGCCGCGTAAACGCACTTCGTCGCCGTCGCGGACACAGCCCGCGAGGCACCGCGCGAAAACACGACCGCAATGGACACACTCGACTTGGCTGGAACCGCGACGCCGTTGTCCAACAGCGTGAAGTCGTAGCCAGGAATGTCTGGCATGGTGAGCGAAACCCTCTCCGCAGCGATGAGGCCCGTGTTTTCAAGGAGCACGATGAACGCATAGGATTCGCCCGAATTCAGCGTCGGTAACTCGCCAGGCATGTAAGTCTTTACGATTGGCGCGGGCACATGCGTCTCAAAGTCGAGGAGGAGTTGTATGTCGTAGGCGTCCTCAACCTCCGTCTTTTCGACATTCCAGGACACAGTGACTAGCTGGTACTGCAAAAACGCCTCTTTGCGTACGTTGCGTCCAGGTTCGACCGTTATCGCGTCCGCATAGGTGTCATGGTTCGACGCGGTCACGGTCAGCTGGTACGTTCCCTCGGGAATGCCGTCAACGGTCCAAATGCCATCCGCACCCGTCTTGCCGGTTGCGACGGTTGCGCCAGTGTAAGGATTGCTTACTCTCACAGTCGCGTTGGAAAGATGCGGTGCAGATTCCAATGTATATGTGTTGTTGTCCACCGCATCGACCGTTATGCTACCAGTTGCCTCGGAAACGGGCGTGAACTTGAGCGAGACGGAACATCCCGTTCCGTTAGCACAGTTGACAGCCATTCTGCCGCCAGAAAGCGGGCTGTTGAGCGTCAATTCGTCTTCAGCCGTAGGCGATAGGACAAGCGTGACAGTCGCCGATTCACCGCTTGCGAGATTGTCGATGGATGCACCACTGACAATCTTCAACCAGTTCACGTCAGGAACAGATACAGACACCGTACCGCTGTCGCCCTTGCCGTCGTTCACAAGCGTCACCTCGATGTAGCGCGTCTGGCCAATCGCCATCGTCGTGTTGATGCTCGTGGGCGTCGCACGAAGATATGCCTGTTGCGCCTGCGAGTGGAAATAGAGCGGGAAGTCGAGCGATACGCCCTCAGCCGACAGAATGTGAGCGTAAAACTTCTTGTAGTCCTCCTGTTCCGTAACACCCGTAGCAGTCGCTGTCAACGTCAGCACCACACTGCCATTGGCGGGAATCGTATCGGGCAATGAATAGGTAAAGCCGCACTCTTCAGGAACATCCGTAAACGTTACGGTCAATCCGGTCAAAGGAACCGCACTACGGTTCTGAATCGTCACCGTACGCGTGGCCGAATCGCCAAGCGCAATGTCCCAGATGACATTAGCCGTCGAACTGCGCTTCATGCCTATGATCGAGAAGGAGTCCTGAGCCACCTTGGAATTGACGCCCGGATAACAAGCCCCCACTAAATAGTCACCCGCCTCGCCGCTCGTCGGCGTAAACGTAGCGGAATACGAACCGTCAGCTGCGGTTGTCGTGAGGAGACTGCGGCGCATACCGCTCAACATCACGTATGGGTCAATCTGAACGTTCCCCGCAGTCGTGCCGTCTGCGCGAGACACGACGCCAGTTATCGTCACCACCTCGCCGGGCATATAGATTTTCTTGTCAACGCCAGCGGTCGCCGTGTAAGCCACTGTCACGCCAATTGCCGAAGACCAGCCCGTGTTGTTGGCCGAATCGAGTTCCGAAATTGTGCCGTCGGGATCGACAACCACCGCCACACGATAGTCGCCCGGCATTTCAGGCGCAGTCAGCGTCACCGTCCCGTACAATGCATCGCCAACATCAATGCCGCCTGTCAACGTTCCGCTCTTCACAAGCGTTGCGGACGATATCGCATTTGCATTCGCTCCTTTCACAAGATGAACAGCGTATGGAATTACCTTGGATGTCGCCATAAATCCTGTATTCGTCACGGCGAACGATGCGATGAAGTTCTCCATTGCCACAACCGACGCGATGGTTTCAACTTTTGCCACCGTCAAGTCCGGAAGATTTTGATCGCTGATCTGTACCCATGTGGAGGCGGGGGCAAATATATCGCCGTCAACTTCCGCATAGATCGAAACGAGTTGTCCGCCGTCCTCCACACCATCGTCAAGCGTTGCGACAGGAATGCGTACTGAAGTCTCGCCAGCATGAATCTTCACGGTTTCAGGAATGACGATTTCATCCTCATTCTCGGCATCCACCCACAGGCGAACGGTCAAATCCTCCGTCAATGTGGAATTGTGGGAGAGAACAAGATATCCGGCAGGATCAAAACCCTCCTTCATCGTCGTCGGATCGGCCTTGAGCGCGAGAGCGGGGCCGTCGTTGTCGATGATGTCAACCGTGGCATGGATCACATCGCCGTTTGAGGACTGTCCATTGCATCCGCACGACTCGATAACTATTGCACCATCAATGTCGATTTCGCGATCGCCGTCATCCAATGCGTTATCAATAACACCGATTGCAAAGCGCACGGCCATTGTGTACTTGGGAATCGTGATTTCGTTCGGCAGGATCAACTGGTTCGCCTCAGATGCCGTCAGGCGTATGCGCACCGCCTGGGCAATCTGATTCGTGTCGCTGCGCATGAGCGTCGCGTAGATGGCCTGCGCCCCGGCGCCCTCGCTCACCACCTCCGGTGTGAGAGAGAGCGTCACGCCAGGAACGTCGTCGTCTTCGACAGTGTAGCTGACAGCGGCGGACGTATAGCCCGACGAAGAGGCGCGAAGCGTCAACTCCTGGGCGATCTGCGCCGTCTCGTTGTTGGGGACGGAAATCTCGAACGTAACTGACGCCTCGCCCGCCGGAACCACAACCGAAGACGGGTAAGAGCAACGGCTCGTCGATGCACCGGCAAGATAGACCGTCAGCGGCTCGTCCGTGACGAGTTCTCGTGTCACTGTGGCGAGAATCACGCCGTCGCCTTCGCGGATGGATGTCTTGTCAAGCGTGACTGTCAGCTTCGGAACCTCGTTATCAAGGATCGTCAGCGCAAGCGAGGCCGGGCGGCAATCGCCCGCCGACGCGGAAACCGTAACCGTGCGCGGACCCTCGACCGTCGCATTGTCGATTGGCTTCACGTAAAATACCGTCGAGACGCTTCCGGCCGGGATCGTAACCGTCGCGGGGATGGACGCGCTTGTCGCGTCCGAATTGCCAAGAGTCACCGTCATCGCCTCCGTTGTCGGGCCGCTGCGTCTTACAGTGAAGCGCACACCGGAACCCGAAATGTTCTCATAGGCGGAAGTCGATGCCGCCGTCAAGTAGAGGTTCGTCGCAAGCGAGAGCGTTCCGACGCCGTATGCAACATTGTCGTCATCGTCCGATTCCACGACGTCGCCGTTCGCATCGGCAACGACCTTGACACGAACAGCGCCCGCAACTGATATGAATTCCGGGATCGTCAGCAAATATTCGCCGTTTATCGCAGAGGCCGAATCGAGATCGTTTGTGCGCGAGATGTCGCCGACCTTGACCGCGATTCCCGAATCGACGAATTCAAGGTAGATGCGCTCCATCCACGGCGCGGACGCCGTCGCCGCACCGCTGTTCGTCGTCGTGAACGAGAACGTCGCCGTCTTGCCGGGCACAAGGTTCACGTCGCCGGATATCTCGCCGACCATGAGGTTCGGCAACGGAACAGCCGTTATTTCAAGCGTCGTATCGTTCGTAGCCACGTTGTTGACGGCATATTCCTGAACACTCGGATTGACGGCAGTCTCGATACGCACGTACCATACGCCATCCCATCCCTTGAGCGGGACTTCGATCGTCGCGTCCCTCTCCACGGAACCGTCCCTCGCGACCGTCCCCTCGAACACGGGCGACGCAATGACGCGCACATCGTCCGGATTGTTTGCGGAAACAAGCGAAATCCTTTCCGTCATCCGTCCGTTGAACGACGGATTGCCTGTGTTGCCGACAGTCCAGCGCACGCTGAGCGCTTCGCCTGCCGCCACGGAATTCGTCACGTCGATTGCATCCACGTGAAGGTCGGCGTATGCGCTCCTGTACTTCGCCGCCACCGTCACGCTGTCGGGGATATTCGTGAACGATCCATTCCAACCGTCGAACACCCAACCGGCACGCGAGCGTACGGATGGCGCAGTCGCGCTTTCGCCGAGCAGCACGTACTGGTGCAGATCACCGCCGCCGCTACGGACGCCGTACTCTCCGAGGTCGAACGTCACAGTCCGCATGTTCGGATTCTCCTCCACCGTAACGGACACCTGACGCGTCGCGCCGTTGCCGTATTCGTCCGTGACGAACACCGTAAACACGTATTCGCCGGGGGCGGTTGGCGTTCCAGAAAGCGTGCCATCCTCGCCCAGCGTCAAGCCTCCAGGGACATCCTGCGGGAGGAACACGATGTCATCGGCGTTGTTGAGCGACGTCCCCTGTTTGTCGAAATAGCGGAAGCGCGTCCCGTCGCCGGCCGATATGCCCACGAACGCGCCGTTTGCGTTGCCGTCGCCATAGCTGCACACGATGCTTCCGTCCGCGAAAAGCGTCACGGACGCATTGACGAGGCCGTGTCCCGAATAATACATATCGTTGTACCAGAGGAAGGTCACCGATTCACCGCCGTTCTCGGAGACGTACACTCCTCCGCTGCCCTGAAGAAGATCCTTCCAGAACGGCGTAATCATCGCGCGGGACTTGAACACGTCCAAAGACGGCGTGTAAGTGCGGAACTCGCCATCAAACGTGAGCGTGCCGTTCGAGCTGATCCAGAGCTTGTTGTAGGACTTGCCGTAGAACGGGAAGTCGAACGGCAGGGGATAACTAGTCGAGACATCGTCGCCGAAGAGCAGCCCACTTGGCGAATCGATGTCCATCAGGTATGTCGATTCCCAGCCGTCAATGTCATAGTCGTCCGCTCCGCTCGTCCAAACGTAGTTGCCAGACCCGCCGGAGATGGTGAGCTGCGCATTGTATGGGAGACCGACCATCGCCGTAGCGAGTCCATCCGTGCCAAACGTCATCGGAGCCATGCACCAGCCAGAATCACTTGCGCCAAACGGCCCCTCGCCTGCTGGATTGACGCCTTTCACCCAGTACCAATAGTTGGTCTCCGGTGCGGCCGTGTCATCGTCAAAAAAGAGTGCGGGCGTAGTGCCAATTAGCTCAGACGCGGCCAGGATGTTCGTACTGGCACGATAGATGCCGTAGGTCCTCGCGTACCCGCCCGCCGTCCACGTGAGGCGGACCATGCCGATGCGCGTACCGTCCTCTGCGGAAACCTCATCTATCGCGGACGGCGTCGGCAGATACACCCAACCCTCGTAGCATCCCATGTCAACCCTTCCGTCAATCACGCGGTTCGTCCCGGAGAGGTCGGCATCGCCAACCACATACGCATTGTTGCCCACGTCAAGGCACGGCGAATACTGTTGCAACCTGTAATCGCCTCCAACAGGATCGGCGAAGTAAGGATTCGTGTTGATATTGCCCGTACCCGGGGCGTTCGGCGCGATGCAGGAATAGGCGATTGTTGCGCTAATGCCATTGTAGTTGTTTGAGTAGGAATTCCCGGCAGTACAGACATTTCCCCACACAATGGTGTTTCTCGCATGAACGTTGTAAATGCCGCCACCCTGAGACGATGCCGTATTCGACACCACCGTGCAGTTGTAGAGCGAACTCGAATCTGCCGCTCCGCCATAGGCAGCGGAATTGCCGACAAGAAGACAGTTGTACAAAAATGCCCTGAATGCGGCCCCACCCCATTTTTCATCATTGGCCCTGTTCCCTTCTAGCACGCACCGTTCGTAACTACCACCGCTTACACCGCCGCCGCAGCCGTTGGCATCGCTCGCATAACCATTGCGGATTGTAAAGCCCTTGAAAAGTGTATTCGTTTCCGTAGGAATATAATTAACCCATTGATCTCCAACATAGACGCACCTGTTCGTACCGCCGCCATCGATGATTGTCTTGTCCAAACCTCCGGTGGCAATCACTCGAATCTTCTTGTTCGCCGTATTAACCGGCACATAGACACCCTCGGCGACGAAGATCACGTCCCCTTCCGCTGCGGCGGCAACCGCCTCCTGGATTTCACGGAACGGCGTTGACGCGGTCGTGCCGGCGTTAGTGGAGGCACCGTCGCCAGAAACGTACCACTTCGGAATCGAAACACGCCAGCCGCCGTTTGCCGGAATGTCCCAGAAGCCATCCGAAACAAGACATGTTACAATGCGCGTTCCTCCGTCCAGTTCTTGGGGCGTCCAAGTGAACGCGCCAGTCGT